>CALSBD010000514.1:0-3000 GCA_943373055.1 Rhizobium sp. Q54 | reverse complement strand
TCGCGGCCCTTGGCGCTTTCGAAATTGGTATAAAAAACGAAGCCCCGCTGGTCAAAGCCCTTCAACAGTGTCATGCGCACGTTGGGAAGCCCGTCAGCGTCCACTGTGGCCACGGCCATGGCGTTGGGATCATTGATCTCGCTTTTGGTCGCGTCGCTCATCCATTGCGTGAACAGGTCAAACGGCTCGGGCGCTTCGATGAAGTTACCCGCCATTAAGGATTCACTGTCAGTCTCTTTTGACGTGTCGCTCATGACATCCGCGTGTGTGGTGTTGGGGAGGGTGAGTTGACCAGGGTTTGGGGTGGTTTCGCAACCCGTAGATTAGGTAAGGCGTCCATGCGCAGGCTGGCGCTCAGCCTGTTGGCGCCCGCTGTCTTGGCGCACACCCTGGCGGGCTGCAGCTCGATCGCCATTCCGCTTGGCAAGGACGCCGATCCGATGGTAACGGGTGTCACCCGCCCGTTGAGCGCGCCGAGTGACCCCTCGCAGTCTTTGGCTTACGAAACGCTGGGCAACGCGGATTGGGAAGTGGTCCGCAAGACCATCGCCACCTCTCTGTTCGTCGATCAGACCCAAGCGATCATGTGGGAAAACGCCAAGTCGGGCACCACCGGCACCATTGCCAATCTCGTCACTCAGACCGCCAAGAACGGCGCCACTTGCCGTGCCTTCTCCGTCACCATGGCTCGCATCGATGGTGTCCGGGCCTACCGCGCGCTCGCCTGCCAGGGCTATCGTGGCGACTGGGACGTGGTGGAAGTGCACCCCGCCGACCCCTCCAAGACCATCTGAGCCGGAAATCGGCTCTTTCATCCGCGCGGCTGACCTCCCATATAAGAGGTAACTGGGTCGCCGACGCGGCCCGCTGCCTTGAAGCGACGGAACTCAGATGCGTGATCCCTACAGTGTCCTGGGTGTCTCCAAGTCCGCGACCGAGGCCGACATCAAAAAGGCCTACCGGACGCTTGCGAAGAAGCACCACCCCGACCACAACCAAACCGACCCCAAGGCCGTCGATCGCCTCTCCGAGGTGAACCAGGCCTATGAAATCCTCGGCGATCCCGACAAGCGCGCCCGCTTTGACCGCGGCGAGATTGGCAATGACGGCAAGCCGCGCGGATTTGAAGGGTTCGGCGGCGGTGGCGGCGGCGGCGCGGGCTTTGGTGGCAACCCGTTTGGCTTTGATTTTTCAAGCGGCCCGCGCAGCGGTCCTGGCGGTTTCGGCGCCGGTGGGGCCGGCATGGAAGACCTCATTCAGGAAATGCTGCGCTCCGCGTCCACCCGCCCCGGCGCTGGCGGGGGCCGCCGCCACGCCGGTCCGGGTGGACCTGGCGCGCCGCCGCAGCGCAATCGCGATATTGAGATCACCGTGCGCATCCCGGCCGAGCTGTTCGTGGCCGGCGGCAAGGCGCGCGTTGATTTGCCGTCCGGCAAGACCGTCGATGTGGCCGTCGCCGCGGGCTCAAAGCCCGGTGATAAGGTGCGCCTGCGCGGCCAGGGTCGCGAGGGCGCCATGGGGATGGACGCGGGCGACGCCATCATCACGTTGGAGCCGCAGGCCAATGGCCGCTTCCGCCCCGACGGCGCCGACCTCCACGCCGATGTCGCCGTCAGCCTGGAAGACGCGGTATTGGGCGCCAAGGTGAAGGCCGATTTGCCCGAGGGCACCTCCGCCGCCTTCAGCCTGCAGCCGGGCACCACCGGCAACAAGCCGATCAGGCTTAAGGGCAAGGGTTTGCCCAAGGCCGATGGCTCGCGCGGCGATCTTTATGTCTATCCGCGCATCACCTTGCCGGAGGCGGGGGATCCCGAGCTCGAAGCGCTCTTGCTGCGCCGTCGGCGGTCGTGAAGCCGGCAAGGCGGGGGCTTCAGACCACCGCCGCCGAGGTCGACACCCAGCCCGCGCGGATTGGATAGCCTTCGCCACCCAACAGATTGACCGTCTCGGTGAGCGGTAAGCCGACAATGTTGGTGTAGGAGCCCGAAAGCTTGACCACGAACGCGCCGGCAATGCCCTGGATCGCATAGCCACCTGCCTTGCCGCGGCCTTCGCCGCTGGCGACATAGGTGGTCAGATCCTCCGACGACAACCGCTTGAAGCGCACTTTGCTCTCCACCAGCGCCTGTCGGATCGCGCCCTTGGGCGTCACCAGACACACGCCGGTGTAGACGTGGTGCGAACGGCCCGACAGCAGTCGAATACAGGTGAGCGCCTCTTCGGAATCCGTCGGCTTGGGCAAGATGCGCCGGCCGACCGCGACGACCGTGTCGGCGGTCAGGCAATAGGCGCCTTTGAAGTCCTCGGTCGCATTTAGCCACGTCAGCGCCGCTTCCGCCTTTTCGCGCGACAGGCGGCGGGCCAGCGACGCGGGCAACTCGCCTTTTTGCGGTGTCTCGTCGATTTCGGTCGGGTGCAAATGATCGGGGACAATGCCGGCTTGTTCCAGAAGCGCCAAGCGGCGCGGCGAACCGGAGGCGAGGACGAGTTTGGGCGCGGATGGCTGAGCGGGCATCGGCGGCGCCTCCTGAGCGCCAAATCAAGGTCGGCGCGGACCCTATAGGAAGGAGGCTGAAAATCAAACGGCTCGCCGCTTATCCCCCGGCACGCTCAAACTGCCATCGACCTGCCCGCGTCGATATCGCCCCGGGCTCATACCGAAGC
Source organism: Rhizobium sp. Q54 (assembly GCA_943373055.1). Lineage (GTDB taxonomy): Bacteria > Pseudomonadota > Alphaproteobacteria > Rhizobiales > Ancalomicrobiaceae > CALSBD01. Next base: position 336 of record CALSBD010000514.1, on the reverse strand, counting down.
GGCGGCCGAACGCCTCGTAGAAGCGCGACAGCGAGCCAAAGCCACTGGCGAAGGCGATGTTGGCGATATCCTGGTCGCTGGAGAGCAGGAGCGTCTGCGCTGTGTCGAGCCGGTGGCGCGTGAGATAATCGGCAAGCGTGAGGCCGACCGTCTTCTTGAATAGCGTCATGGCGTAGTTGGGATGCAGCCCCACGGCCTGCGCGATCTCGCTGATATCCAGATCGCTCGGCGCCCGCTCGGCGATGATCAGCGCCATGGCCTGCACCTTATCAAGCCCCGCCTTGTCGCGCCGACCCGGCCCCGCGTGCGGCCGCGTGCGCCCCGCGCGATCCTCCC
>CALSBD010000513.1:0-3004 GCA_943373055.1 Rhizobium sp. Q54 | reverse complement strand
GGTTTTTGCTTGAGCGTGCCTCAACAAGCCAAAGCCCAGACAGCTGAACCCCAGCCAATAACCCGGGAAACCGCCAACGGCGTGATTGTTCCCAATTTTCGTGATCCCCGCCGACGTTTAGAGCGCCCCACCGGAACGGCGGGAACCATTCGGTTCTTAACAAGTGGTGATTTTCCACCGTTCAATTTCCTGGACTCGCGCGGTCAGCTCACTGGTTTCCATGTTGATCTTGCGCGTGCCCTTTGTGAGGTGCTGAAGGCGAATTGCACCATCCAGATGCGCCCGTTCGATGAGTTGACCTCCGCGCTGCAAGAACGGCGCGGCGACGCGGTGATCGCGGGATTGGCGGCAACCGCGCGCAGCCGCGAGTGGTTCACCTTTACCGAGAAGTTCCTCGCCCTCCCCGGCCGCTTCCTGGTCCGGCATCAAGAGGCCTTGGGCACCGCCACACCAACGCCGGAGCGCTTGCGCGGTCGCTGGGTCGCCGTGGTTGATCGATCGGCCCACGCGGCGTTCGTCATGGACCTGTTTCCAGAAGCGCGCATTGCCGCCTATCCCGATGAGACGGCCGCCCGCGACGCGCTGCGCGACGGCACGGTCGACGCCATGTTCGGCGATGCGCTTTCGGGAAGCTTTTGGATCAACGGCACGGCCAGCAACAGCTGTTGCACGTTCGCGCCCGGCGTGTTTCTCGAGCAGCGCTATTTTGGCGAAGGGTTGCGCATCGCGGTCAACAAGGACAATCAGCGCCTGCGCACTTTGCTCGACTATGCGCTGCAAGTCGTGCAAGACAATGGCAAATATGAGGAGCTGTTCTTGCGCTATTTCCCGCGCGGCTTCTTCTAATCTCAACCCTGCGACCCGCGCAGCCTCTAACCCGACAGGCTCCTGAAATGATTCTTTGGACGCGGGCTGAAACCCCGCTTGCCACCTTGGTCCTTGCCCATGGCGCCGGCGCGCCGATGGATTCGGCCTTCATGACCAAGATCGCCACCGCGCTCGCCGCCCGTGGCATCAGCGTCGCCCGGTTTGAGTTTCCTTATATGGCCGCGCGCCGCACCAGCGACCGCCGACCGCCACCGCCCAAGGCGGAGAGCCTGGTGCCGGCTTTTCGCGCAGCCCTCGATCTAGTGCTGGCGGATCAAGAGGGCCCCTCGGATGGTCCGGTGTGCGTCGGCGGCAAGTCGATGGGGGGGCGCATTGCCACCATGTTGTCCGGTGGCCCCGTCGACGCGCGCGTGCGCGGCGTCGTGTGTTTCGGCTATCCGCTGCATCCGCCCGGCAAGCTTGAGACGATGCGCTTAGGCCCGTTGGAAGGCACGCGCTTGCCCACGCTCGTCTGCCAAGGCGAACGCGACGAGTTTGGCAGCCGGGCGACCTTTGAGACGCTCGCCTTGCAAAAGCACATTGCGATCGAGTGGATCCCGGACGGCAATCATGATTTCGGCCCGCGTGGCGCATCCGGGGCCACGCTGTCGACCAATATCGCCGCTGCGGCGACCGCCGCCGCGAGCTTCATGGCCGCGGTCTTGAGCCCGCCAGTGGTGGACACCGACGATGACGCTGCGGATGGGGACGCCGCGGACGGTTACGACGGCGACGACGATATCTGAATAGCGGTCCGTGCGGCGGGCGATGATCGCCCGCCGGAGAGCTGAACGCGGTCAGAACAGCCGGAACCGCTTGGGCTGCTTGTCGGGAAGCGTCTCCGCGCCATCCGGGCCGGGATCATCGGGCGGCGTAGTCAGCGGGAAGGCGACGGTCTTGCCCTCCACCTTCGCGTCCGCCTCACCAACCGCCGCGCGGGCTGCGCCGGGCACCTGGGCCGCGCGCGGCGCGGGTCCGGGATCATTCGCCGGCTGCGGCGCGGGCGTCACCGCCGGCGTGATCACGGGCTCAGGCGCGGGCACCGGCTCAGGTGCGCTCGCCTGAGGGGCGGGAGCGGGCGTCGGCTCCACCGCGGCCGGCGCCTCAATGACCAACGGCGTGGTCGCCGCAGGCGCGGGCGGCGCTTCCAATGGGATGAGCGACCCGCTCTCCTCAAACGCCTCGCGGGCTTCGTCGATCAGGTCGGTCACCGGCACCACCAGATCCTCCGGCGGCACCTTCCATTCAAACGCGTCGAGCCGGCCGGACACCGGCGACACCGGCGACCAATGGTCGGCGATATAGCCATCGGCCACCCAGGCCGGGTCACGCGGCGCCTTGAGCGCGCGGGCGAGCCACTCGCGCACCCGCCCGCGATCACCATGCTCGGCATCTTCAAGCTCGGCCATCAAAAGGCAGGCGCGCCGCGTCGGCGTGGTGGTGATGAGGCCCTTGAGCGTGGAGCGCGCCAAGGTGAAGTCATTGGCGACCAACGCCGCTTGCGCGAGCGCGAGTGCGCCTTCGGGGTGATAGTTGCGCAGCTTGACGAGGTCCTGCACCCGGCGCAGGCGATCGAGCACACTGTCGCCGGTGCGAGCATGGGCATAGGCATCGGCGAGCTCGGGATGCGGCTCGATCAGCCAGGTCTTTTCCAAGATCTTGGCAGCCTTCTTGACGTCGCCCGCCCGACCATGCAGCCGCGCGGCCACCACGGCCGCCGGCACCAGCTCCGGCGCCAGGCCATGCGCCTCCAGCGCCATGCCCTTTGCCTTTTCCGGTTCGTGATCTTCTAATTCCAGCGCACGCGCCGTCAGCAAGACCGCGCGATGGCGCTTGGCGACTTTCTTGTCGACGAGCTTATGGCGCGCGTTGCGATCGAGCGCTTCGAGCGCCTTGTCCCACTGACCCATGCGGGCGTCGGCTTCCAGGATCGCGCCACCGGCCCAGGCGAGCGCGGGGGCTTCCTTGACGGCTTCCTCAGCGAAATGGCGCGCCGCTTCGGGCTCGCCGTGGCGCTGCGCTTCCACATAAAGGCCGCGCAAGCCAAGCAGCCGGGTCTCCGGCGCCTTCAGCATGCGCTCGAACGCGACGCGCGCGCCGGCCCGGTCGCCACCCAGCTGAGCGGCCTGCGCCTCCA
>CALSBD010000512.1:0-3006 GCA_943373055.1 Rhizobium sp. Q54 | reverse complement strand
ACTGGCAAGGCGTGCACGACCGTGTGCTCAAGGGCGAGACGGTCGACTACGAATCGACTCACGAAACCCCGCAAGGCCGCCGCGTCACGCGCACGACGCTGTCACCTCTCATCATTGAGGGCGAGATCGTCGGCCTCATTGGGATGGCGGTCGATCGCACGAAGGAAGCCAGCGTCGAGCGCGAACTGCGGGAAAACCGGGCGTTGCTGGAGGATTATCTGGCAACGTCGTCCGACTGGGTATGGCAAACCGACACCGAACACCGCTTCACGGTCGCCACCGCGACGGTCCAGTTTGGCACAGGGCCAATCGTCGGCACCACGCGCTGGGACCTGTTGGGCATTGACCCCGGCCGCGACCCGCATTTTGCGGCCCACAAAGCCGACATGGACGCGCAGCGCCCGATCCGTCACTTCATCTATCGGGCAACCGACGCCCAAGGTGTCGAGCACCATGTGGAAGTCAACGGCAAGCCGTTCTTCGACGCGGAGGGACGGTTCGCTGGGTATCGCGGCACATCTCGCGATGTGACGGACCGCGAATTGATGATCCAGCGGCTGCAGCGCTCGGAGCTGTTGGTGCGCATGACCCACAACGGGATCATGTGGTGCGACGCGGATTGGCGCATTGAATGGATCAACCCGGCTTTTGAAAAACTGACCGGCTATACGCTCGAGGAGATTGCCGGTCGCCGTCCTGGTGAGTTCCTGCCCTCTGAGCGGATGGACCCCGTGATGGCGCAGACCATGCGCGACACGCTCAATGCGGGTCAGCGGTTCCGCGGTGACATCTTGAGCCGCAAGAAGGATGGCAGCGACTATTGGGCCGCGCTCGACATCCAGCCGCTGCGTGACGAACAGGGCAAGGTGAGCGCCTACATTTCGATCAGCTCGGATGTGTCGGAGCTCCATGCGATCCGGCGCCGTATGGCGGCAACGCTCGAGAACGTGCCGGCGGGGATCGTCGTCCATGACGACACGGGCACCATCGTCGATGCCAATCTGGAAGCGGAGAAACTCACGGGTCTCACGCGTGAGCAATTGGTCGGCCGCTCGCCGTTCTCGCCAGCCTGGCGTAGCTATCGGCTCGACGGCACCCTGTTCAAGCCCGAGGAACACCCCGCCGTCCGCGCGCTCGGCTCGCCCAATGCGATCCGCGACGTGGTGATCGGCTTTGACCACTTCATCACCCAAGAACGCCGCTTTATCCGTGGCAACGCGCGCGCGATCGACCTGGGACCGCAAGGCGGACGCATCGTGGTGCACTCCTTCGTCGACATCACCATGGATATCCGCCATCAGGCCGAACGGCAGCGGGCCGAAGAGGCGCTGATGGCGGAAAACGCCCAGCGCCGCGCGGCCCAAGAGCTGCTGCGCGATGTGATCGACACCATCCCTGACGCCATCGCCGCCTTTGACCGCGAGGACCGGCTGGCGCTCTATAATGAGTGCTATCCCAAGACCTATTCGGAATCAGCACCAGCCATTTTCCCCGGCGCGCGGTTTGAAGACATAATCCGCTTCGGCTTGGACAACGGACAGTATCCGGAAGCGGGCAGCACGCCGGCGGAACGCGAGGCCTGGCTTGCCAGCCGCATGGAAGTGCACCGTTTGTCGGGCGCGGGAATGATCCAGCAGCTGCCCGGCGGCCGGTGGATCCAAGTGCGCGAGTGCCGCTCCACGACCGGTTATACGGTGGGCGTGCGCACTGACATCACCGCGCTCAAGCGCGCCGAAGCCGCCATTAAAAAGCATGCCGAGCAGGACCCGCTGACCGGCCTGATGAACCGGTCGGTGCTGTTCACAAAGCTCGAGCAGGTGCTGAATGTTGGCGGCGGTGGTGCTTCGGGACTTGGCTGCCTTGTGTTGTTCGATATGGACCACTTCAAGGACGTCAACGACACGCTCGGGCATGACGCGGGTGACCAACTGTTGCGAACGGTCGCCGACCGCCTGCGCGGCGTGGCGCGTGCTGGCGACGTGATCGCGCGTCTGGGCGGCGACGAATTCGCCGCCATGTTCGCCGGCGTGGGCGATGAGGTGAGCTGCATCGGCCTGATCCAATATTTGCAGGCCGAACTGGAACGGCCCGTCATCATTGATGGGCGCACGCTGAAGCCGTCGTTTTCCATCGGCGTCACACTATTCCCGCGCGACGGGCGCGATCCGACCCGGTTGTTCAAGAACGCCGATATCGCCCTTTACGAAGCCAAGGCCCAAGGTCGTGACCGGTGGTGCTTCTTCGATCCCTCGCAGAAGGAGCAATTGGAGCGGCGCCAGACCATCACGGCGGATTTGCGCGTCACCATCTCGCGCGATGAGCTGGAGGTGGCCCTGCAGCCGCAAATCGACTTCGCCACCGGCGGGCATAGCGGCTTTGAAGCGCTGGTGCGTTGGACGCGCAATGGCCGCCAGGTCGCGCCCGGTGAATTCATCCCGATCGCAGAAGAAACCGGCCTGATCGTGCCGCTGGGCAGCGCGGTGCTGCGCAAATCGTGCGCGGCCATGCGGCACATGCTCGATCAGGGGCTTTCGCCTCGGCAGGTCGCCGTCAACGTGGCCGCGCTCCAGCTCAAGTCGCCGCACTTCGTGGAAGAGGTCGCCGACGTGCTCAACCGCCATGGGCTTGAGCCGGCGATGCTGGAGTTGGAAGTCACCGAGACCGTGTTGTTGGACCGCTCGGCTGACCGGATCGAGACAACGCTGAACGGCCTGCACCGCTTGGGCGTCACGCTGGCGCTTGATGACTTCGGCACCGGCTACGCGTCGCTCTCGCACCTCAAGCGGTTCCCGGTCGACCGGCTGAAAATCGACCAATCGTTCGTGCGCGACATCGGCACCGATCCCGACGACGCGGTGATTGTGCGTGCAATCATCAACCTCGCCCATTCGCTGGGCATGGATGTGGTCGCCGAAGGCATCGAAACGGAGGCACAGTTCGAATACCTGCGGCTCAATGGCTGCGACGTGGCGCAGGGCTATTTGTTCTCCAAGCCGTTGGTGGTTG
>CALSBD010000511.1:0-3013 GCA_943373055.1 Rhizobium sp. Q54 | reverse complement strand
GCCGCGCTATTGGGCGTGACCGCTTGGCTGTGGGTGTCGTATGGCGGCGGGGTCTATGCCGACGCGATCCTGGCCGGGATCGCCGGCTGCTTCTAGGGCGCCATGACGGCCCGTCGCCTGGATCAGGCGATGGTGGAGGATGGCCTAGCGCCCAGCCGTGCGCGGGCGCGCGATATGATTTTGCGCGGCACCGTGCGGGTCGGCGGCAAGCCTGTCACCAAGCCCGCCGCCCATATCGAGCCCGGCACGCCCATCACCACCGACGATCCGGCACGCGACTATGTCTCCCGCTCGGCGGTCAAGCTGTTGGGCGCGATCGACCACTTCCAACTTGATCCAACCGGCGCGCGCGCCCTTGATCTGGGCGCGTCAACCGGCGGCTTTACGCAGGTCCTGTTGGAACGCGGCGCTGCCCAGGTGCTGGCGATAGACGTCGGCCACGGACAGTTTGCCCAAAGACTTGCCGCCGACCCACGGGTGAGCGTCCGTGAGGGCCTGAACGCGCGCGACTTGACCGCCGCTGACCTGCCGTTCACGCCCAATTGGATCGTCTGCGATGTCTCGTTTATCCCGCTCCACCTAGCCCTCGGCCCCGCTTTGTCGCTTGCCGCCCCCGGCGCCCGGCTGGTCGCTTTGGTGAAGCCGCAGTTCGAGGTCGGCAAGGCGCATGTCGGCAAAGGCGGCATCGTGCGCGACGCAGCCGCGATTGAGGCCGCCGTGACACGCGTGATCACCTGGATCGAGGCCGAGGGCTGGACCGTGGAGGGTCAATGCGCGGCGGCCATTGAGGGCGGCGATGGCAATCGCGAGGTGCTGGTGGTGGCGCGCAAGCGCGACTGACAGGCTCGCGAGTTGCCATGCAACGCCTCCCGCCCACGCCGTTTCCCGAACGGTCGCTTGACGCCCGCCGCGCCGTGTCCGATGACCGGATCGCGCGGGCCGCCTCCCCTGATCGTCCGCGCGCGGACCCGCGCCATGCTGCACGCTTTCATTCCCAATGGTTCTTGCTTGACCCGCGTCGATCTGGGGCCGGCGGAGCCGATCCCCGATCACGCCGTGTGGATTGATCTGGTATTGCCAACCGCCGCCGAGGACGCGCTAGTCGAGCGGGTGCTGGGCGTTTCCATCCCCTCGCGCGACGAGATGAAGTCGATCGAGGCCTCCATGCGGCTCTATGTGGAGGACGAGGCGGTCTATATGACGGCCACCATCGTCTCGCAGCTCGATACCGCCGAGCCGAAGGCCTCGCCGGTTAGCTTCATCCTGTCGCGCGGCCGGCTCGCCACCGTGCGCTATGTGGAGCCGCTGCCGTTCGGCACCTTCCACGCCAAGGTCCAGCGCTCCAACTCGGGCATCATCGACGCCCCCAGCACACTGTTGGGCCTGCTGGAATCCATCATTGGCCGCGTCGCCGATGTGGTCGAGCGCGTATCCGCCGAGCTCGACGTGGTCTCCGCCGACGTGTTTGAGATTAGCCCCAATCCCGAGCGGCAAAAGCAAGTACGCGACTACACGCGCACGCTCAAGGAGATCGGCAAGCAGGGCAACTATTTGGCCAAGGTTGAGGAATCCCTTGTCTCGCTCAATCGCTTGCTAGTGTTCCTGTCAAATGACACCGAGGCCATCAAGCTCACTAAGGACGAGCGTTCGCGGGTGAAAATCCTCATTCGCGACGTCAAGTCGATCTCGGACTACGCGGTGTATCTCGACAACAAAGTGACCTTCCTGCTCGATGCCACCCTGGGCCTCGTCAATCTGCAGCAAGCGACCATCGTCAAGATCTTCTCCATCCTGGCGGTGATCTTCATGCCGCCGACCTTGATCGCCTCAATCTACGGCATGAACTTCCACCGCATGCCCGAACTTGACTGGACCTATGGCTATCCGTTCGCGCTGGGGCTGATGGCGCTCGCGGTTGCGGTCACCTACATCGTGTTCCGTTGGCGCAACTGGCTCTAAAGATCACAAACACCACATAAAAAGGGGAGTTCGCCATGGTCGACTTGGCCCAATCGGTCCGCGGCAAGCGCGTGTGGGTGACCGGTGCGTCGTCGGGTCTGGGGCGCCATTTCGCCAAGGTGCTCGCCGCCGCCGGCGCGGACGTCGCCGTCAGCGCCCGCCGGATCGACCGGCTGCAAAGCCTCGTCGACGAGACGCGCGCGAGCGGCAATGTCGTGCTCCCATTCCCCTGCGATGTCACCGATCCGGTCTCCATCGACCAGGCCGCCAAGGGCGTGCGCATGGGGCTCGGCGGGCTCGATGCGCTCGTAAACAATGCCGGCGTCGCCGGTGGCGGTCCGACCCTTGCCACCCCGGTCGATGAGATCGACCGCATCCTTGACACCAACTTGCGCGGCGCGCTGCTTGTTGCCCAGGCTGCGGCCCGGCTGATGGTGGAAGGCGGCCGCGGTGGCGCGATCGTCAACATCGCCTCGATCTTGGGAAGCCGCGTGTCGGCCGGTGTCGTGCCGTATGTGGCCTCCAAAGCCGGGCTGATCCGCGCCACCGAAGCGCTGGCGCTGGAATGGGCGCGCCACGGCATTCGCGTTAACGCCATCGCGCCAGGCTATTTCGCCACCGAGATCAATGAGGGCTTCCTCGACAGCGAGGCAGGCCAGGCGACCTTGAAGCGCATCCCGCAGCGGCGGATCGGCCAACCCCAGGATCTTGACGCGGTACTCCTCCTGCTCACCGGCGATGCGGCGCCCTATATGACGGGGGCAACCATTCCCGTCGATGGCGGTCACCTGTGCTCGACCCTGTGACACGACCACCGCCCCCCTCGCCCATCGCCTGTCAGGACCCGTCATGAGCGATCCGACCCTTCTCGATTTGCGCGGCCTCAAGTGCCCGCTGCCGGCCCTTAAGACCCGCAAGGCGCTCAGCAAGCTGAAGCCGACCGAGCGACTTGAGGTGCACGCGACCGATCCCTTGTCGGTCATCGATATCCCCCATGTGTGCCAGGAAACCGGCGACCGTCTGATCGCCCAAGCCGAGGCCGATGGCGTCCACC
>CALSBD010000510.1:0-3021 GCA_943373055.1 Rhizobium sp. Q54 | reverse complement strand
CGACTTCCTCGGCGACGTGGTCTGCGGCGGCTTCGGCCTGCCGATCGCCCGCGACATGTGCCAGAAGGTCATCGTCGTCGGCTCCAACGACCTGCAGTCGCTCTACGTGGCGAACAACGTCTGCTCGGCGGTCGAGTATTTCCGCAAGCTGGGCGGCAATGTGGGCGTGGCGGGCCTTGTCATCAACAAGGATGACGGCACCGGCGAGGCGCAAGCGTTTGCGGACGCGGTCGGCATCCCGGTCTTGGCGGCGATCCCGCAAAACGAGGATATCCGCCGCAAGTCGGCCAATTACGAGATCGTCGGCAAGCCCGACGGCGTGTGGGGCGCCCTGTTTGCGGCGCTCGCCGAGAACGTGGCGACCGCGCCGCCGGTGCGGCCGGCGCCCCTGACGCAAGACGGCCTATTGGGCCTGTTCTCCAGCGAAACGACCGGCCGTGACTTCGTGTTGCAGCCGGCCACCGAGGCCGACATGTGCGGCGCGAGCTCGATCGACAAGCCGTCGCTCGAAGTCGTGTACGACACGGTCTGAGGGGCAACGACGATGGTGGAACGCATCAGCTCCGACCCGATCGCGACCGGTGAAGTCGCGTATGACGGTCCCGTCGATCAGCCCCCGGTCGATGTGGCGGGCGGCGGCGACGGCATGGGTTGTCATGCGGGCGCCGGCGAAATGGCCAAGGCCGCCCGCGCGGCCGGCAAGTCGGACGTGCTTGACCAGTATGCCAAGGACTATCCCACGGGCCCGCACGATCAACCGCAGTCGATGTGCCCAGCGTTTGGGTCGCTGCGCGTCGGCTTGCGCATGCGTCGCACGGCGACAGTGCTGTCGGGCTCGGCGTGCTGCGTGTATGGCCTCACCTTCACGTCGCACTTTTATGGCGCGCGCCGCACGGTCGGCTATGTGCCGTTCAATTCTGAGACGCTGGTCACCGGCAAGTTGTTTGAGGATATCCGCGAGGCGGTGTTCCAACTGGCGGACCCGGAAAAGTATGACGCGGTCGTGGTGACGAACCTGTGTGTGCCCACCGCGTCGGGCGTGCCGCTGCGGCTGTTGCCGAAGGAAATCAACGGCGTGCGCATCATCGGCATTGACGTGCCGGGCTTTGGTATTCCCACCCATGCGGAAGCCAAGGACGTGCTTGCCGGCGCGATGCTCAACTATGCCCGTCTTGAGGCCGAGCAAGGCCCGGTGCAGGCGCCCGCTCAAGGCCGCTCCGACAAGCCGACCGTCACGCTGGTGGGCGAGATGTTCCCGGTCGACCCCATTATGATCGGCCGGATGCTCGATCCGCTGGGGCTTGCGGCTGGTCCGGTGGTGCCCACGCGCGAATGGCGCGAACTTTATGCCGCGCTCGATTGCGCGGCGGTCGCAGCGATCCATCCCTTCTACACCGCCTCGTTCCGTGAGTTCGAAGCGGCAGGCCGGCCCATTGTTGGCTCGGCGCCGGTCGGCCATGACGGCACGGCGGCGTGGCTTGAGGGCATCGGTCGGGCGTGTGGGGTGTCAGCCGACAAGATCGCGCTCGCGCAAAACATGATCCTACCGGCAATCAAGGGCGCGCTGGCCGGCGCGCCGATCAAGGGCCGCATCACCATGTCGGGCTATGAGGGCTCCGAGCTTCTCGTCGCGCGGCTGTTGGTCGAAAGCGGCGCCGACGTGCGCTACGTCGGCACGGCTTGCCCACGCACCCGCTTTTCCGACGCCGATCGCGAATGGCTGGAGGCGAGGGGGGTGCACGTGCAGTTCCGCGCCTCGCTTGAGCAGGATTTGGCCGCGTTCCACGAGTTCAAGCCGGATCTGGCCATCGGCACCACGCCCGTGGTGCAAAAGGCGAAGGAGACCGCCACTCCGGCGCTCTACTTCACCAACCTCATTTCCGCCCGCCCCCTCATGGGGCCGGCCGGTGCGGGCTCGCTCGCCCAGGTGGTCAATGCGGCCATGGGCAATAAGGGCCGCTTTGACGAGATGAAGGCGTTCTTCGAAGGGGTTGGCACTGGTCACGCCGCAGGCGTGTGGGAAGACACGCCGCAAGATCGGCCCGACTTCAAGAAGAAGTACGCAGCCCGCACCAAGAAGACCAACGCGGTCGACACCGGGGAGGCGATTGGCACATGAGCGCCTTGTCTCACCCCGTCTTGTCGCATCCCAACCAGGGAGCCGTGTGATGCTGGTTTTGGATCATGATCGCGCCGGTGGATACTGGGGCTCGGTCTATGTGTTCACCGCGATCAAGGGATTGCAGGTGATCATCGACGGCCCCGTGGGCTGCGAAAACTTGCCCGTGACGTCGGTGCTTCACTACACCGATGCTCTGCCGCCCCATGAGTTGCCCATCGTGGTGACCGGTCTGGCCGAAGAAGAGCTCGGGCAGAACGGCACGGAAGGCGCCATGCGCCGGGCCCACAAGGTGCTCGATCCCGACCTGCCGGCCGTGGTTGTCACCGGCTCGATCGCCGAGATGATCGGTGGCGGCGTGACGCCGGAGGGCACCAATATCCAGCGCTTCCTGCCGCGCACGATCGATGAGGATCAGTGGCAGTCGGCCGATCGCGCCCTGAAGTGGCTGTGGACGGAGTTTGGCGCCAAGAACGGCAAGGCGCCGCGCGCCAAGCCAAAGAAGGAGGGCGCCAAGCCCAAGGTCAATATCATCGGCGCGATCTACGGCACGTTTAACATGCCCTCCGATCTCGCCGAGGTCCGCCGCCTGTGCGAGGGCATCGGCTGCGAGGTCAACCTCGTTTTCCCGCTCGGCAGCCATTTGGCCGATGTGGGCCGTCTGGTCGACGCCGACGTGAATGTGTGCCTCTACCGCGAATTCGGCCGGCTGCTGTGCGAGACGCTGGAGAAGCCGTATTTGCAGGCGCCCATTGGGCTTCATTCGACGACGAAATTCCTGCGCACGCTGAGTGAACTGACAGGGCTTGATCCCGAGCCGTTCATCGAGAAGGAAAAGCACACCACCATCAAGCCCTTGTGGGATTTGTGGCGGTCGGTGACGCAAGACTTCTTTGGCACCG
>CALSBD010000509.1:0-3023 GCA_943373055.1 Rhizobium sp. Q54 | reverse complement strand
CCAAGATGGCCGCACCCGCCGCCTTTTTAGCCGCGATCAACGCCATCACCGCCGCTCGGTTGACCCCATCGAGCGAGGCAGTCGGCTCGTCGAGCAGGAGCACGGGATGCGCCGCGATGAAGCCGCGCGCGATGTTGACGCGTTGTTGTTCGCCGCCCGAGAACGTCGCCGGCGGCAGGCTCCACAATCGCTCGGGCACATTGAGATGGGCAAGCAGGCGCTCGGCCTCGGACCGGGCCGCCATTTCGCTGAGGCCCATGGCCAGCGCTGGTTCCATCACAATGTCGCGCGCCGACACCCGCGGGATCGCGCGCAGGAACTGGCTGACGTAGCCAATCACGGCCTGGCGCAACTTCAGCACAGCCCGCGGCGCCGCGCGCGCCACGTCGACCGGGCCATCGGGCGTGGAGATCCACACATGGCCGTGGTCGATGCGGTAGTTGCCATAGACCATCTTGAGGATCGAGGATTTGCCCGCCCCCGACGGTCCGCCGAGCACCACGCACTCGCCGGGGTGGACCTCGAAGTGGGCGCCGGTGATGACGGGAATCGTGAGGCCGTTCTGCAAATGCATGACGAAGTCTTTTGAAAGACCTTCGACGCGCACGGCTGGCATGGTCGCGCTCATGTTTGACGTCCTCACGGCTGCAGGATGGAGGCGACGAGAAGCTGGGTGTACGGCTCGCGTGGATCGTCGAGCACCTGGTCGGTGAGCCCCGTCTCAATCACGTAGCCGTTCTTCATCACCATGATGCGGTGAGAGAGCAGCCGCGCGACCGCCAGATCGTGGGTAACGACGATGGCCGCCAGCCCCATCTCGCGCACCAGCCGGCGCACAAGATCAAGAAGCCGCGCTTGGACCGACACATCAAGCCCACCGGTCGGCTCGTCCATGAAGACAAGGCGCGGCGCGGTGACGAGATTGCGCGCGATCTGCAGCCGCTGCCGCATACCACCCGAATAGGCCCGCGGCGTATCATCGATGCGGCCGGGGTCGATCTCCACCCGCTCAAGCCAGGTCTCGGCCTCGTGGCGGATCTTGCCATAGTGCCGCCAACCGACCGCCATGAGCCGTTCACCCACATTGCCGCCCGCCGAGACGCCCATCCTGAGCCCCAGCGCCGCATCCTGATGGACAAACCCCCAGTCGGTGCGAAACAAAAACCGCCGCTCGGCCTCGGTGAGCGACAAGACGTCCCGCGTCACGCCATCGCGCATGCGATAGAGCACCCGACCCGCCGTCGGCGCGATCTGGCCGGACAGCACGTTCAACAGCGTTGACTTGCCCGAGCCCGATTCGCCGACGATCGCCAGCACTTCGCCCTCATGGAGATCGAACGATACATCACGGCAGCCGATGCGGGCGCCATAGTCGCGGCCGACGGCCTCAACGGTCAAAAGCGGCTGGTCGCTCATGGCGTATCTCCCGTCGTGCCTTCGCTCTTGTGAGCCGACAGCGGCAGGCCGGTGCCGCGATGGCCGGCGACCTGGCGCTCGCCGCAGTGGTCGGTGTCGGAGCACACGAACAGCCGGCCGCCCTTGTCGTCGACCACCACCTCGTCGAGATAGGTGTCGGTCGCCCCGCACAGCGCGCAGGGATGGTCGAACTTGTTGGGCTCGAAGGGATGATCCTCAAAGTCGAGCGAGACGACCTCTGTGAATGGCGGCACCGCGTAAATGCGCTTCTCACGGCCGGCCCCGAACAATTGCAGCGCCCGGCTCATGTGCATCTTCGGATTATCAAACTTCGGCGTCGGCGACGGATCCATCACATAACGACCCTCGACCTTGACCGGATAGGCATAGGTCTTGGAGATGTGCCCGTGGGCGGCGATGTCCTCATAGAGCTTGACGTGCATGAGGCCATAGTCGGCCAGCGCGTGCATCACCCGCGTCTCGGTCTCGCGCGGCTCCAGAAACCGCAACGGCTCCGGGATTGGCACCTGATAAACGAGCACTTGGGTGTCCGTCAGCATCCGCTCCGGGATGCGGTGACGCGTCTGAATGATCGTCGCCTCTTCCGTGCGCGTGGTCACGGCAACGCCGGTCGTCTTTTGAAAGAACGCCCGAATCGAGACCGCATTGGTGGTGTCGTCGGCCCCCTGGTCGATCACTTTGAGGCAATCGGACGGTCCGATGATCGCCGCCGTCACCTGAATGCCGCCGGTGCCCCAGCCATAGGGCATGGGCATGTCGCGGCTGGCGAACGGCACCTGATATCCGGGAATCGCGATCGCCTTCAGGATCGCGCGGCGGATCATCCGCTTCGTCTGCTCGTCAAGATAAGCAAAGTTATAGCCGGTCGTTTCCGACCCGTGGCCAGGGGAGGGCAGGGGAGCGTTCATTCGGCGGCCTCGCGGGCGGGAAGGGGGGCGACCTGTGGGGCGACCGATTCGGCCTGCCGCGCATCGAACTCGCGGCGGAGCTGACGGATGAGCCCAAGCTCGGCCTGGAAGTCGACATAGTGAGGAAGCTTCAGGTGCTCCACGAACCCGGTCGCCTGGATGGTGTCGGCGTGCATGAGCACGAACTCCACATCCTGCGCCGGCGCGGTCACCTCTTCGCCCAGCTCCGAGGCCCGAAGCGCCCGATCGACCAGCGCCATCGACATCGCTTTTCGCTCGGCGTGACCGAAAGCGAGCCCATAGCCGCGCGTGAAACGCGGCGGCGCCACCGCCGAGCCCTTGAACTGGTTGACCATCTGACACTCGGTCAGTTCGATCGTGCCCAGCGGCACGGCGAAGCCGAGGTCCTCCGGCACGAACTCCACCGTCACCTCGCCCAGCCGGATCTCGCCGGCGAACGGGTGCGATTTTCCGTAACCGCGTTGGGTGGAATAGCCCAGCGAGAGGAGAAACCCCTCGTCGCCGCGCGCCAACGACTGCAAGCGGGTCTCCCGGTCGGCGGGGAAGGCGAGCGGCTCGCGCGTCAAGTCGAACGGTTCCCCCTCCCGGCTCGGCACCGGGTCCGGCTCGATCATGTCGTCGTGGGCGAGAAGATCGGTCACCCGCGGTGTGGGCTCT
>CALSBD010000508.1:0-3038 GCA_943373055.1 Rhizobium sp. Q54 | reverse complement strand
CATGTCGCCGACGATCTGGTAGCTCTTCTTCTCTTCGGTGTCCTCGTCGACGAGCGTCACCGTCGCGCCGAACTTCACCTTGTTGCCCGACAGCTTCGACACGTCGATCACTTCGGCGCGGCTGAGCTTGTCTTCGAGCTCGGCGATGCGGCCTTCGTTGTGCGACTGCGCTTCCTTGGCCGCGTGATACTCCGCGTTTTCCGACAGGTCGCCATGGGCGCGCGCTTCGGAAATGGCGGCGATGATGCGCGGGCGTTCGATCTGCTGGCGCTCCTTGAGCTCCTTCTCCAGCGCCGCGTAGCCACCGGCGGTCATCGGTATCGTATCCATGGGCTTACACCCCTTGTTTTTCAAAGGCCGCGCGGCGTCTTGGCCGCGGGCACAAAAAAAGAGAAGGCACGGAACCCATCGATCAGATGAGATCCGAACCCTCGGTTCAACCAGCGTCCGACCGCGGGGCGTTCCCACGCTCGGACAAATCCGCGGACCTCACCGATGATCGCCCCCGCGCAGCGCGGAGGGGCGAGCATTGATGTCTCAGGCGCCGCTTGCTGCAAAATAGGACTGCAGTGGGCGGACTTCCAGTTCCCCGGCCGTATAAGCCTTGATGCCTTCAGCCGCCGCGATCGCGCCGGCCAGCGTGGTGTAATAGGGCACCTTCTGGAGCAGCGCGGCGAGGCGCAAGGATCGGCTATCGGAGAGCGCCTGCAAGCCTTCGGTGGTATTGAAGACGAGCTGCACCTCTCCGTTCTTGATAGCATCAACGATGTGGGGCCGGCCTTCAAGCACCTTGTTGATCTTGGCACAGGCAACACCCTGGCTTTCCAAATAGCGCTGGGTGCCAGACGTGGCGATGATGCGGAAGCCGATATTCTCCAGCGTGCGCATGGATTCAAGGATCCGCGGCTTGTCCTGTTCGCGCACGGACACGAACACCGTGCCCCCGGTGGGCACCCGCGTGCCCGAGCCGAGCTGCGACTTGGCGAACGCCATGGCGTAATCGGTATCGAGCCCCATCACTTCGCCGGTCGACTTCATCTCCGGGCCGAGCAGCGTATCGACGCCAGGGAAGCGGGCGAACGGGAAGACCGCTTCCTTGACCGCGATATGGTCAAGCTTGACCGGCTTCAGCCCGAAGGAGTCGAGCGCTTCGCCCGCCATGATCCGCGCGGCGATCTTAGCGACCGGGTGGCCGATCGTCTTGGCGACAAACGGCACGGTGCGCGAGGCGCGTGGATTGACCTCCAACACGTAGATCACGCCGTCCTTGATGGCGTACTGCACGTTCATGAGGCCGCCAACCCCAAGGGCAAGCGCCATTGCCTTGGTCTGACGCTCCAGCTCGGCCAGCATCGGGGCTGACAGCGAGTGGGTCGGCAGCGAGCACGCCGAATCGCCGGAGTGGATGCCGGCTTCCTCGATGTGCTCCATGATGCCGGCGACAAACACGCTCTTGCCATCGGCGAGCGCGTCGACATCAACCTCGATGGCATCCGACAGATAGCGGTCGAACAACAGCGGGTTCTTGCCGAGCACGGTGTTGATCTGGCCGGTTTTGTCGTTGGGATAGCGCTGCTTGATGTCCTCGGGCACGAGCGAGGGAATGGTGCCCAAAAGGTAGTCATCAAACGCCGATTCGGAGCGAATGATCGCCATGGCGCGGCCGCCCAACACATAGGACGGGCGCACCACCAGCGGGAAGCCGAGCTCGGCGGCCACCAAGCGCGACTGTTCGACCGAATAAGCAATGCCGTTCTTGGGCTGCTTGAGGCCGAGCTTATCGAGAAGCCGCTTGAAGCGGTCGCGGTCCTCGGCAAGGTCGATCGCGTCATAGGGCGTGCCCAGGATCGGCACATGGTTGGCCTCAAGCGCGGACGCCAGCTTCAGCGGCGTCTGGCCACCGAACTGGACGATCACGCCATGCAGCGTGCCGTTCTCCTGCTCGGTGCGGATGATCTCCAGCACGTCCTCGGCGGTCAGCGGCTCGAAATAGAGCCGATCGGAGGTGTCATAGTCGGTCGACACGGTCTCCGGGTTGCAGTTGACCATGATGGTTTCATAGCCAACGTCGTTGAGCGCGAAGGCGGCATGGCAGCAGCAATAGTCAAACTCGATGCCCTGGCCGATCCGATTGGGTCCGCCGCCCAGAATGACCACCTTCTTCTTGTCCGACGGGCGCGCTTCATTGGCGAGCGCGCCGGCGAACGGCACTTCATAGGTGGAGTACATGTACGCGGTTGGCGAGGCGAATTCGGCCGCGCAGGTATCGATGCGCTTGTAGACGGGGTGCACGCCCAGCTGACGGCGCAGCACCGCGACCTCAATCTCATCAACGCCAGCGAGCCGCGCCAAGCGCAGGTCGGAGAAGCCCATTGCCTTGAGCTTGCGAAGGCCCGACGCGGTCTTGGGCAAGCCAAGCGCCTTCACCTTGCGCTCGGTCTCCACGATGCCCTCGAGCTGGTCGAGGAACCACGGGTCGATCTTGCAGATGTCGTGGATTTGCGCCTTGGGCACGCCGAGCCGCAGCGCCTGAGCGACATAGCGAAGTCGATCGGGCGTGGGGGTGCCGAGTGCGGCGCGGATGGCGTTCTTGTCGTCGCCACCACCCAAGCCCGGGATGTCAATCTCATCCAGGCCCGACAAGCCCGTCTCCAAGCCCCGCAGCGCCTTCTGGAGTGATTCCTGGAAGGTGCGGCCGATCGCCATCACCTCGCCGACCGACTTCATCGAGGTGGTCAGCACATTTGACGCGCCGGGGAACTTCTCGAACGCGAAGCGCGGGATCTTGGTGACCACATAGTCGATGGTCGGTTCGAATGCGGCCGGCGTGGCGCCGCCGGTGATGTCGTTGGCCAGTTCATCGAGCGTGTAGCCGACCGCCAAACGGGCGGCGACCTTGGCGATCGGGAAGCCGGTCGCCTTTGAGGCCAGCGCCGACGAGCGCGACACGCGCGGGTTCATCTCGATCACGATCATGCGGCCGTTCTCGGGATTGACCGCGAACTGCACGTTCGATCCGCCGGTCTCCACCCCGATCT
>CALSBD010000507.1:0-3040 GCA_943373055.1 Rhizobium sp. Q54 | reverse complement strand
CGTGGAGGCGATGTCCTCGCGGGTGGTCTTGAGCTCTTCGGCGAGCGTCTCGTGCGCGCCGGTGATCGCCGAGCGCACGCGCTCAGCGTTGGTCACAATGGCTTCACGCTGGCTGACAAGTTCCTCGATCAGACCGCGGATGCGCATCTCATTGTCATTATAAGCGCGCTCGAGGGTCGCCACTTCATTGTGGACAACCACTTCCAACTCGCCGGCCCGCGTCAACGCGCGCTCAATGCCATCGCCCATGGCGGCGACTTCGCGGCGAATCGCCTGGCCGACATTAACGACGGTGTCCTTGGCGATGGTCTCCGGCTCGGCGATGCGCAGCGCGACTTCCGCCATCGAGCGGGCGACGAGGCGCATTTCCTGCGCGCGCCACACCATGGCGGCCATGGTGAAGAAGAAGATGACAGGCACGACCGTCGCCATCGCCGCCCAGATCAAGTTCGGCGTGCGCACGAGCTCCATGGCATCGGTGGTGGCGCGGATTTGGTCACCATAGGCTGCAAAGATCACCGCGACCGCGCCGGCGATCCACAAAATCGACATCAGCATAGCGAGCCAATAGGGCGTCGACGACGGCTTACTATTGAGCGCGTACAATAGGTTGCCGATATCGGCGCGGCCGGCGGCATCGTCATTGGCGGGCGGGCTCGACGGCCGTGGCGTCACCGGCGCGCTGGCGCGCTCAAGCGACCGCTCCGGCGCGGGCGCTGCAGGGGGCGAGATCTTGGGCTCCACGCGCGGAGCCGGGCCCGTGGCCTGGGCACCGGCGGGAGGCGGAGCAACGACATCGTCGGGGCCGCCGAAATCCAGCTTCAGCGCCTCTTCGACCGCCGAAAGGGCTGCCTCTGCCGGGTCTTTGGTCTTCGTCGGGTTGGTCGCCATGATCTTGTTCGCCTCGGGTCCGTACTCGATTGACGCTCCGGTGGGTTCGCCTAGCCCGATTTCTCGGACAGGCGCAACGGCCCGGATCTGATCGCTTCCCACCACCCTTAACGAGACAGGGCGCTTGGAGGATCAGACTTCGCCGTGAAGGGTGATGAGAGAGCGGGCCGCTGGCCGCCCCATTCTCGCCCTGCCCTTGCCTCTTGAGCGGATTTGGCCTGGAAAACCGGGATAATCCGGCTGGTTGGGCCACGTCCCCTCAAAGGGCTCATTCGCAAATTGCCGCAGCCTCATGGTAATGACACATTAAGCATTGTTAAACAGCCATCCCGAGCGAACGTGGAATATCGTTAACGCCGTGGCCCGAGGGTCTGAAAAAGGCCCCGCGTCGCATTGAGCTTCGCGAAAGATATCCCCATGCCCGCACCGCGCAAACCGACCACCGACCCCTCCGCCACGAAGTCGCCCCGCGGGCCGGCGCCCGCCCGGCCCACGCCTGCGCAACGGCGCTATTTGCAGCGCGGTCTCAACGAACCAGGCGGAAAGCTGCCGTTGTTTGACGAAGACGGCCAAGAGATCCCCCGCCGCACCGTCGAAGCGTGTCTGGCTGCCGGGTGGGCGGAACGCTGGGCGCACAATCCCATCAAGCCCGATTGGCTCGTCTGCCGCTTGACCGAGGCCGGGCGCGCGGTGGCTGTGGATTAGGGCGTAATCCCCATCGGCAAGGACGTGGTGTCGGACAAAAATCACGCACGACCGGCGGCGCCGTCGCCGATGGTATGACGCCGGGACAAACAGGGCTCAAAACGCCAAGTGGAAGCCGTTAGCCAAATTCCGTCTCGTCCTCGCTCACCGGCAGCCGATGCGGCTCCAGAACGCGCGGTGGTTCGGGCGGATAGGGGGACAGGTCGGGGAAGCCGGGCTCGCCCAAATCGCGCGGATTGAGCGGAACGAACGGTCCCCCCATAGGTGCTGCCGGCCGGGCGTCGGTCGGCAGGCGCAGCACCGGCTCCACGCTGGCGTCGCTCGCCGGCTGGAACAACTGCAGGCCAATCAGAAAGCCGATGCCGAACATGGCGACGACCGCAAGCGGAAACCGCACCCCACCCTCCCAACGGTTGGCACACGTTAACAAATCGTTAACGCGTTGCCAGCGCCATGGAAAGCGCGCGGGTCCAGATCCAACGGGGGTTTTCGCTCAAAAGGTTAACACGGAGCCGAACCGCCCATGCCCGACGACCGCGTCGAGCGCTCAATCCGCGCCGTCGATCGCCATGCTGCGCGGATCGCGCTCGCCTGAGGCCGACGAGCCATCCGCGCTGCGCGTTTCGAAGATCGGCACGTAGGTGCCCTTCGGCAAGATGATGCGCAAGGGATCGTCCGACCCCGAGCCGCCATAGTAGAGATCGAGCTGCTGTCGCAGTCGCCCGGCTTCCACCCGGACAATCGCGTCGGACTGCGGATCGAAATCCGGCGAGCGCCCAAACGCCTCCGTGGCAATTGTATATCCCTTGATGCGGTGCGGTTCGCCTTCCAACACACGGCGGACGACGAACTCCAAAAATGCCCGCAACTGGGCGCGCGTGGCGAATTCCGGGCTTCCCAGCACCCGCTTCAGCGCGCTCTCAATGTCGTGGCCCTTGCCCATTTTGTCCTAACAATCCGCGTCTTCGCATCCGGCATGGCTTCGCCGAATTGCTGCAACGCAAAGAAGAGCTACGCCGCGAAAACCCGTCGGAAAAGCGCCTTTGGGTTACACGACGCACTCCATCCACACTGATATAGTGATCGTTTTACGTTGATTTACTGGCGAAGACTTGCGACGTAACAGCGCACGCCTTTGGTCTACGCGACGAAATCAGTAAGTAAATCTACGAAAGCGTTTGCATCGCACAATATTCGCGGAAGTCATGTTTCAAACGATCAAATGCCAAAGAATGCATCCAAACGGGCTGATCGGCCAGGACGTAAGAGGACGTCTGGGCGATCCGATTCGCTCACGCGTCCATCGGCCACGAAAACCAACAGATCCGCGACGGACGCCATGTCCTCGGGCGTATGACTTGTCATGAGCACTGTCATGCCGTCTTGACGCGCCAGCCGACCGACCAGGTCGACCATGGCGCGGCGCAAACCCGGGTCGAGGGCG
>CALSBD010000506.1:0-3042 GCA_943373055.1 Rhizobium sp. Q54 | reverse complement strand
AAGCGCGTCTTGGATGTGGGTGGGCAGTGAGACGCCGAGCGTGTGGGCGTCGATGGTGACGACGGGCTCGGGCGGCCGTTTTTCGGACATGCCGGCGAGGCCACAGGCGAGCGTGGCGGCCATGGCGAGATAGGGGTTGGCGTCAGCGCCGATCACGCGGTTTTCCACCCGGCGCGCCTCGGGGCCGGAATCAGGCACGCGCAGGCCGCAGGTGCGGTTGTCGCGGCCCCAGTGCACGTTGATGGGCGCGTCACTTTCCAGCCGGATGCGGCGATAGGAATTCACGTTGGGGCAAAACAGCGCGATCGCGGACGGCACGTAGCGCTGCAGACCGGAGATGTAGTGAAGCAGCGTCTCGCTGTCGGCGCCATCGGCGTGGGCGAAGATGTTTTTGCCGGTATCGGCGCGTACCACGCTTTGGTGGATGTGCATGGCGGAGCCCGGTTCGTCCTGGTGCGGCATCGCCATGAATGTTGCATACATCCCATGCTTCAAGGCCGCCTTACGCGCCGCCCGCTTGAACAAGAACGCCTGGTCGGCGCGCTCAATGGGGTCGCCGTGGCGGAAGTTCATTTCCAGCTGCGCGGGGCCCGATTCATGCGCCATGGTGGCGATTTCGATGCGGCTTTGTTCGCAGTAGTCGTAGATCAAGTTGACTACATGATCGAAGTCATTGGCGTGTTCTATGGAATAGCCCTGCCGGCCGCTCTCGCGCCGGCCCGACAGGCCGGTGGGCACGGTGAGCGGCAAGTCGGGATCCTCGGACTTGGAGACGAGGTAAAACTCAATCTCCGGCGCCACCACGGGCTTGAGGCCTTGCTCGGCATAGAGCCCCAGCACCTTGCGCAGCACCGAGCGGGGCGCGAAATCGACCAACGAGCCATCGGCGAAAGTGGCATCGCAAATGACCTGCGCGGTCGGCTCGTCATACCAAGGCACCATGCGCAAGGTCTTGAGATCGGGGATGGCGCGCACGTCGCGATCAAGCGGGTTGACGACGTCGCTGTCGTCGGCGGTGTCGCCGGTCACGCCCTGGAAAAAGACGAACTCCGGCAGCCGCACGCCTTCGGCCATCACGCGGATGAAGTCCTCGCGGGGCACGATCTTGCCCCGCATCATGCCGCTCATATCGGGCACGATGCATTCCACCTCGTCGATGCGATGGTCGCGCAGCCAGCGCACGGTTTCGGTGGTCGAGGCGATGTGGTCAATCATTGAGACGGCTCCGGTTCAGCCGGCTCAGGGTGGGGCAGCGATGGCGGCGTGTCGAGGGGGGACGCACGGCTCTAGGCCCGGCGTCCCCACCCGATTGCAATCGACCACAGTCGACGGCGGTCATCGGCGCGTCAGGAACAGCCGCGCCGCGCTTCCCAAGCCTGGATTTGCGAGACTTGGCGTTGCTCGGCCGGCGACAGGCGGCCATAGGGCGGGAAGCAGCCGCGGCCAAACACCGAGCGGGCGCGGGCGGTGCGGAAGCAATAACCGTTGCGAGCGTAGATTTCGTTGCGGGCATACCACAACGCACTGCAGCTCATCGACGCATATTGAGCGTGAGCGGGGGTGACGGCCGGTGGCGCGATGGTGACGATGCAGGCCGCTGCGATGACGGCGAAGGCGGTCAGATGCTTTTTCATGGGATCCTCCCCTGTTGAGGACCACCATGCTTCCCCCGTCCGCCCCCGCGCGCCTTGCTGTGGATCAATCACAAGCGCGATGGGGGCTCGGGCGTCACATGTCGCGTAGCGGCAGGACGCGTCAGGTGTTCACTTTCAGGCTCAATTCCCGCAGCTGCTTATTGGTCGCGGGCGATGGCGCGCCCATCAGGAGATCGAGCGCCTGTTGGTTCATCGGGAACAAGGCGACCTCCCGCAGGTTCTGCGCGCCGCACAGGAGCATGACGATGCGGTCAACGCCCGCGGCCATGCCGCCGTGGGGCGGGGCGCCATATTGGAACGCGCGATACATGCCGCCGAAGCGCTCAATCACGGTCTCCTCGCCATAGCCGGCGATCTCGAACGCCTTGACCATGGCTTCGGGCTTGTGATTTCGGATGCCGCCGGAGGCGAGCTCGAAGCCGTTGCAGGCGACGTCGTATTGGAACGCCTTGATGGTCAGCGGATCTTGCGACATCAGCGCGTCCAGGCCGCCCTGCGGCATGGAGAAGGGGTTGTGCGAGAAATCGACCTTCTTGTCGTCCTCGTTCCACTCAAACATCGGGAAGTCGACGATCCAGGCGAACTCATAACGCTCGGTGTCGACGAGGTCGAGGTCAACGCCGACCTTGGTGCGCGCGGCGCCGGCAAACTTCACGAACTTGTCCGGGTTGCCGGCCACGAAGAACGCCGCGTCGCCGGTCTTGAGGCCGAGCTGGTCACGGATGGCAGCCGCACGCTCGGGGCCGATGTTCTTGGCGATCGGGCCGGCGGCTTCTTCCGTGCCGTTTTCCTCGCGCCAAAAGATATAGCCAAGCCCCGGCTGGCCTTCGCTTTGCGCCCAGCCGTTCATGCGGTCGCAGAAGGCGCGGCTGCCACCCGAGGGCGCGGGGATCGCCCACACCTCGTTGCCCGGCTCTTCCAGCATGCGGGCAAACACCTTGAAGCCCGAACCGCGGAAATGCTCCGACACATTTTGCATCACGATCGGGTTGCGCAGATCGGGCTTATCAGAGCCATACTTGCGCATGGAGTCCGCGTAGGGAATGCGCGGCCAGGGCGATGGCGTGACCGGCTTGCCGTTGGCGAACTCCTCAAACACGCCGCGGATGACGGGCTCCATGGCGGCGAACACGTCGTCCTGCTCAACGAAGCTCATCTCGATGTCGAGCTGATAGAATTCGCCCGGCAGACGGTCCGCGCGCGGGTCCTCGTCGCGGAAGCACGGCGCGATTTGGAAGTAGCGGTCGAAGCCCGCCATCATCAACAGCTGCTTATACTGCTGCGGCGCCTGCGGCAGCGCATAGAAGGTGCCGGGGTGGATGCGCGAGGGAACGAGGAAGTCGCGGGCACCTTCCGGGCTCGAGGCGGTCAGGATCGGCGTCTGGAA
>CALSBD010000505.1:0-3050 GCA_943373055.1 Rhizobium sp. Q54 | reverse complement strand
GATATGCCGCACGGCGAGATAAACCGCCGACGCGGTCGTCGCCCACACCGAGTTCATCGGCCCGCGGCAGGGCGGCGAGGACCCGGTGAAATCGAAGGTGAGGGTCTCGTCGTCCTTGGTGACGGTGAGCGCGATGGTCAGCGGCGCGTTGACGACGCCGTCGGAATCGACAAACGCCTCGGCCCGATAGATTCCGTCGGGCAGCGCCTTAATGGCCGCGCGCATCAGCCGGCTCGCCCGTCGGCTGATCTCGCCGATGGCCGCCTCGATCGTCTTGGCGCCGAAGCGGTCGATGAGCTCGGTCAGGCGCCGCTCGCCCACTTCGAGTGCCGCCGCTTGCGCCTTGACGTCGCCAATGCGCTGATCGGCGATGCGGATATTGGAGGTGATGATGGCGTAGATCTCATCATCCATCACCCCGCGCTTGAAGAGCTTCACCGGCGGCAGTCGCAGCCCCTCTTGCTCGACCTCGGTGGCATGGGCTGAGAAGCCGCCGGGTACCATGCCGCCAATATCGGGCCAATGGCCGGTGTTCTGCAGGAAGCAGAACAGCTCCCCATCGACGAAGTAGGGCCGCACGAACCGCACATCCATCAGGTGCGTGCCGCCCAAATAGGGATCGTTGACGATATAGACGTCACCGGGCTCCGGTGGCCGCGCGCGGCCCTCGCGGATGAGCCGCAAGAGCTCAGCGGTCGAATGCTGCATGGTGCCGACAAACACCGGAAGGCCGAACTCGCCTTGCGCGATCAAGGCACCCGTGACCGGATCATAAAGCCCTGACGAGCGGTCGTCGGCCTCCGCGATCACGGGCGAGAACGCCGAGCGGGTGAAGGCGATATCCATCTCATTGCAGACCTGCGAAAGGCCTGCCTGAATGACCGCTAAGGTGAGGGCATCAAGGGCACCGGTGTCACTCATCGTGTGCCCTCCTGGCGAATGCGCAGGTTGCCGACCGCGTCCATCACCGCCACGGCACCCGGATCAATGACCGTCGTGGCGTCGAACTGGGTGACGATGGCGGGTCCTGCGATCGCTGCCCCCGGCTCGATGCCATCGCGATCATGGAGAGCGGCGTCGACGAACTGGCCGCCGATGAACAGTCGACGGGTGCCGATCCGGGACGGCCCCGGTCGGCGGGTGACCAGCGCTTCGATATCAAATGGTTTGCGCCGGCCGACGACGGTGGTCACCAGATTGACCAGAACAGCGCGGATCTCCGGTAGCCGGACGCGGAAGCGCTGGAAATAGGCAGTCTCGAACAGCGCTTGCAAATCCTCTCGCGTCAGATCGGCCGAGGGCAACGCAATGCGAATGAGGTGGGTCTGGCCGCGGAACTGCATGTCCGCGCCATGGATCACCTGCGTTTGTTCGATCTCGTCCTGCTCGGCGGCATTGAGGGCGGCACCCGTGCGGGCATGGTCGGCGAGGGTGTGCGCCACCACCGCCATATCGAGCCGATCAAGCGGCTGGTTGATCGTCTTGACGAAATCCTGCCGCAGGTCCGCGACGAGACAGCCGAGCGCGTTGGTGAGCCCCGGCCGGGCCGGCACAATGACTTCGGCAAGCCCCAATTCGCGCGCAATGCCGACCGCGTGGAGCGGCCCGGCTCCACCGAAGGCAAACAGCGCGAAGTCGCGTGGATCATGCCCGCGCGACAGCGATACCATGCGGATCGCTCCGGCCATGTGGGTATCGGCGAGCCTGAGCACCGCCTCTGCCGCCGCCTCGACGCTCAGCCCGAGCGGACGGGCAAGATCCCGCTCGAACGCCGCGCTGATCGCTTCCAGTGCGGTTGCGGCATCCACACCCGTGAGCGCATGGATATCAAGCCGGCCGGTCAGGAGGTGGGCATCGGTGATGGTGGGCCGCGTACCGCCGCGCCCAAACCCGATCGGCCCGGGTCGCGATCCGGCGGATTCCGGGCCGACCCGCAGCATGCCGGCCGCGTCGATCCAGGCAAGCGAGCCGCCCCCGGCGCCGACCGTGCGCACATCGACCATGGGCACATGGATCGGCAAGCCATAATCAAGCGTCAGTTCGGCCGAGACCTCCGGCGTGCCGCCATGGATGAGCGCGACGTCGGTCGACGTGCCGCCCATGTCATAGGTGACCGCATTGGCCACCCCGGCCCGCGCCAAGGTCGCCGCCGCCGCCATCACACCCGAGGCAGGCCCCGACATCACGGTCTTGGCGGCTTCCCGCGCGACAAGCCGGGCCGACACTGTCCCGCCATTGCCGTTCATGACCAAGAGATCGCGCCGAAAGCCCTTGGCCTTGAGATCGGATTGCAGCCGGTTGAGATACCGCTCCAGGATCGGCTGCACCGCCGCATTGACCGCCGCGGTCGTGCCGCGCTCATACTCGCGATACTCCGACAACAGTTGGTGGCCGAGCGTGATGAACCCGTTTGGCCAGCGCGCCGCGGCGATCTCGCCGGCCCTGAGCTCATGCGCCGGGTTGGCATAGGAATGCAGAAAATGGATGACCAGGCTCTCGCAGCCCATCGCCAGGAGACGCTCGACCGCTGCGATGACCTCTGCCTCATCCAGCGGATCGCGCACCGCGCCGGAAGCCTCCAACCGTTCGGTGACCTCCAGGCGCCGATCCCGCGGTATGAGCGGCTCAAAGGTGCCAAAGAGGCCATAAGGCTTGGGCCGGGTGCGCCGGCCAAGCTCCAGCGTATCGCGAAAGCCGCGGGTGGTGATGAGGCCGACGGTGGCGACCTTGCGTTCAAGCACCGCATTGGTGGTCGCGGTGGTGCCGTGGACAATCAGATCAAGCTCGCTTGGCGCCACCCCGGTCGCTGCAATTGCCGCCATCACGCCGTCGGCTTGGTTGGGCAGCGAGGTGGGCACCTTGGCGAGGCGAACCCGGGTTCCACTCGCATCGGTTTCTTGCAGGATTAAATCAGTAAATGTCCCACCCACATCAATGCCAACCAGGCGGCGAACCCCGCCGCGAGCCACCGAGCCGGGGGTCGGCTCGGGGCGATCGGCGGTGGTCATGGGATGGACCTCGTGGGAACGGATGGGTTCACTTTTCGACGA
>CALSBD010000504.1:0-3055 GCA_943373055.1 Rhizobium sp. Q54 | reverse complement strand
GAGGCGGCGCTCACAGAGGTCGCGACCCGGCAGCCTATCGACATCGCCCTTGAAGCCTCAGGCACGGCAGCCGGGCTCGGCGCGGCGATACGCGCGGTGCGGCGGGGCGGCACCATCGTCCAAGTGGGCAATTTACCTGGCGGGGATATCCCGATCCCCGCGAACGCCATTATGGCCAAGGAACTCGACGTTAAAGGCACGTTCCGGTTTGGCGAGGAGTTTTCCCACGCGGTTGACTTGATCGTGCGGGGTGAGGTGGACGTGTTGCGGCTGGTCACCGCGTCGCGACCGCTGACGGAAGCGCCCGATGCGTTCCGCCTCGCCCTCGACCGCAGCCAAAGCGTCAAGGTGATGCTGACGGCCCCTTGAGGGCACCGTGTACCCATTCCCGTGAGCGGGAACAGGCCTGCGGCAAGCGGTTGCCTCTTGCCAGCCGCGCCCGCAAGCGGCAAGGGAGCGGGCATAGGTGAGCCAAGGAGCAAACGGCATGGCGAAGGTCGCGTTTATCGGGTTGGGCGTGATGGGATCTCCCATGGCGCGGCATTTAGCAGTCAAGGGTGGGCACGACGTTACGGTCTATAATCGCACCGCGGCCAAGGCCGAGGCGTGGGTGGCCGCCAATGGTGGCCGCATGGCGATGACGCCGGCCGCGGCGGCCGAGGGCGCCGAGTTCGTGTTTTCTTGTGTGGGCAACGATCAGGATCTGCGCACGGTCACAATTGGTCCCGATGGCGCGTTCCAATCGATGGCGCCGGGCGCGATCTTCATCGACAACACCACTGCCTCGGCCGATATCGCGCGCGAACTCGCTGCTGCGGCGACGGCGCGTGGCTTTGGGTTTCTCGACGCGCCGGTGTCGGGCGGTCAGTCGGGTGCGGAAAACGGCGTGCTCACGGTGATGGTGGGCGGCTCAGCGGAGGATTTCGCCCGTGCCGAGCCGGTGATCGCGGCTTTTGCCCGTATGGTGAAACATCTGGGCCCTTCAGGGGCGGGCCAGCTAACCAAGATGGTCAACCAGATCTGTATTGCCGGCCTCGTGCAAGGGCTGTCGGAAGGCCTGCATTTCGCCCGCAAAGCGGGGCTCGACATTGAAGCGGTGGTCGACACCATCTCCAAGGGCGCCGCGCAGTCTTGGCAAATGGAGAACCGCTCCAAGACCATGAACATCGGCAAATTCGACTATGGTTTCGCGGTCGACTGGATGCGCAAGGACCTTGGCATCTGCCTGTCGGAAGCCAAGACGAAT
Organism: Rhizobium sp. Q54; assembly: GCA_943373055.1. Lineage (GTDB taxonomy): Bacteria > Pseudomonadota > Alphaproteobacteria > Rhizobiales > Ancalomicrobiaceae > CALSBD01. Next base: position 1,809 of record CALSBD010000504.1, on the reverse strand, counting down.
GGCGCTCGGCTTCCCGTGACGGCCTTGGTCGATCAGTTCTATGCCGAGGTTCAGGCCATGGGCGGTGGCCGCTGGGACACCTCAAGCCTGATCAAGCGGCTTGAACGTGAGTAAGCGGGTCGCTCACTCGCGGCCATCCTTCCACCAGTTGTAAAGCAGATAGCCCCCGGCGCCGACCGCGATCACCAGCATGATCAACATCTTGGCGGCTTCGGAGATGTAGTCGCTGGGGGCTGCGACCGCTGGCGGCGCGGTTGAGGTTTGCGGCGCGGCCGGATCGGTGGGCGGCACGGCGGGTGGCACGGTCGCATCCGGCACGATGCCGCCGGGCGACGTGGGCACGCCCAAATCAGGACCCGATTGGCCGAGCGCAAACATCACGAGCACGGCGGCAAGGCCGGCAAGCGCGATCAGGACGAGGCGATTGGGCATGGGCGCGGGTCCTTGGCGGGTGAAACGACGGCTGGTCCAAAAGGGGCGGCGACGCCGCTATTGAGACCGAGATATGGAGACCCGGTGTACGGTGCCAAGGGGGCAGGTTGGAAATCACCTAACGGCGGGATTTTAGAGGCTAACGCGCACTGCCTGATCATTGAGCGCAGTGCATGGCAGCCATTACTATGGGCTTGCCTTCTGCCACAATCCCGTGTCTAAGGAGACCACCGTACGCAAGTCTCCGCGAGAGGGACGCGGGAGACGTCAAGCGGTTCAAATGCCCCGGACCATGGGTCCGCGGTTTGTATCCTGGGAGGAGATATCCATGAAGCGTCGTCAGTTTTTGAAGGCGGCCGGTGTTGGCGCCGTCGGTGTCGCGGCCGCGTCCACGCTCGCGAAGCCGGCCATCGCGCAGTCGATGCCGGAAGTGAAGTGGCGTTTGACGTCGTCGTTCCCCAAGTCGCTTGACACCATCTATGGCGCCGCCGAGACCTTCTCGAAGGCCGTGTCGGAAGCGACCGACAACAAGTTCCAGATCCAGGTGTTCGCCGCCGGTGAAATCGCTCCCGGTCTGCAGGCCGCCGACGCCGTGACCAACGGCTCCGTCGAGATGTGCCACACCGCCTCTTACTACTACTGGGGCAAGGATCCGACGTTCGCCTTCGGTACGGCCGTTCCCTTCGGCCTGAATTCGCGCATGCAGGACGGTTGGATGTACCACGGCGGTGGCATCGACCTGATGAACGAGTTCTACAAGAAGTTCAACATCATCGCCTTCCCGGCCGGCAACACGGGCGCTCAGATGGGCGGCTGGTTCCGCAAGGAAATCAAGACGGTTGAGGACATCAAGGGCGTGAAGATGCGCATCGGCGGCTTCGGCGGTCGCGTGCTCTCCGCGCTCGGCGGCGTGCCGCAGCAGATCGCCGGCGGCGACATCTATCCGTCGCTCGAAAAGGGCACGATCGATGCGGCCGAGTGGGTCGGACCGTATGACGACGAGAAGCTCGGCTTCTATAAGGTTGCGCCGTTCTACTACTATCCGGGTTGGTGGGAAGGCGGCGCGATGCTGCACAACTTCATCAACACCGCGGCGTGGGAGAAGCTGCCGGCGTCGTATCAGTCGATCATCAAGACGGCTTCGGCGCTCGCCAACACATCCATGCAGGCCAAGTACGACGCGCTCAACGCCACCGCGCTGAAGCGTCTGGTGGGTGCCGGCGCCCAGCTGCGCCCGTTCCCCAACGACGTCATGGAGGCGTTCTTCGGCGCCGCCAAGACGATCTATGGCGAAATCGCTGGCCAGAACGCCGACTTCAAGAAGGTCCACGATGCGATGATGGCGTTCCGCGCCGACTCGTACCTGTGGTTCCAGAT
>CALSBD010000503.1:0-3060 GCA_943373055.1 Rhizobium sp. Q54 | reverse complement strand
AGTGGCCGAAAACGGCGCTTCGGTGCCGGTGACGATCCTCGTCGACAGCCCGATGACCGACGCCGATTATGTCACCGACATCATGATCGTGTCGGAAGGCAATCCACAGCCGGGCGTGGCGACGTTCCAGTTTTCGCCGCTCTCGGGCGTGGCGGAGGTGACAACGCGCGTGCGGCTTGCGACCACGCAGACCCTTCACGTGTTGGCCAAGACCAGCACGGGCGCGGTGCACGCTGCTGCCACGAAGGTGAGCGTGACCGTCAGCGGCTGTGTCAATTGATCAACCGGACCGACCAGGAGCACGCACATGTCCATGGGTAGACCCCGGGTCCGGCTCTCCACCAAGGAGGCCAAGGTGGGCGACCTCGTCGAGGTGCGCACCGTGATCAACCACGTGATGGAGACCGGTCAGCGCCGGCTCACGAGCGGCGAGATCGTGCCGCGTAAGATCATCAACCGGCTCACCTGCACGGTGGCCGGCGCTACGGTGTTCACCGCGCTCTTGGAGCCGGGCTTGTCGGCGAACCCGTTCATACAGTTCAAGTTCCGCGCCACCAAATCGGGCCCGGTGGTCTTGACCTGGACAGATGATGATGGCGCCAGTGTCGTCCACGAGGACGCGATCACGGTAAGCTGACGCGGGCCGCGGGACCCGCGTGCAACCCAGGCCATCACGCGCGCAAGCGTGATCCAGTCGGATCGTGGAGCGGGGTTGTGAGGATGCGCGCCGGGCACTCCACGCCCAGGATATCGATTGCGAACGGTTCGGCGCTTGTCGCAAGCTCGGCGGGCACATAGCCGGCGGCGAGCGAGCGGCCGGTGGTGTAGCCCCACGATGCCGACGTGACGTGGCCGACCGGTTTGCCGTCCTTCAAGACCACCTCATAGCCAACCGCATCGGCGTGCGGTGCGTCGACCTCGAACACGACGAAGCGGCGGACCGGGCCGCGCGCCCGCTCGGCCACCACCGCCTCAAGACCGATGAAGTCGCCTTTATCGGGATCGACGAACATATCAAGGCCGGTTTCCAGCGCGGTGTAGTCGGGCCGGAAGTCCTTGTTGAACGAGCCGTAGTTTTTCTCCAGCCGCAGCGAGGAGAGGGCTCGGCCGCCATAGTGAAAAAGGCCCAGATCCGCGCCGGCGGCGACAAGATCGTCGTGAAGTTGCAGCTGGAAATCCGGCGTGGTCCAAATCTCATAGCCAAGCTCGCCGGTGAAACCGCAACGCCCAATGATCGCCGGCGAAAGGCCAACGGCGGTTTCCTTAACGGCGAAGAAACGCAAGCCGTCTTTCGAGATGTCCTCGTCCATGATCTTTTGCAGGAGCACGCGGGCGTTGGGACCGGAGACGGCAAAACCGGTCAACGTCGACGACGCCGCGCGGATGAACACATCAGACCCAGGCTTTTGCGCGTGCAGCCAGCGCATCGTGAAGGCTTCGGCAAAACCCGAGCCAATCACGAGGTAGCGCTCGGGATCGAGGCACGAAATCGACAGGTCGCCCATCACCCGGCCACGCGGATTGAGCATGGGCGCGATCGCCATGCGGCCCGGGCGCGGAATGCGGCAGGCGAACACACGATCAAGGAACGCGCGCGCGCCGCGGCCGGTGATCTCGTACTTGCCGTAGTTGGAGGTCTCATAGAGCCCGACCGTGGTGCGCACCGCGCGGCACTCGGCCTCGATATACGGGAAGGCGTCGGTGCGTCGGTAGGTCGGGGTCTCCACCGGCTCGACACCGTCAGGCGCGAACCACAGCGGGCCTTCCAAGCCGAAATTGGCGCCGAACGCCGCGCCGCGCGCCTTGAGCCGATCATAGACCGGCGTGCGGCGGAATGGGCGGGCGGCCGGCAGCTCTTCATTGGGGAACGCGAGCCGGAAGCGGCGGCGATAGTTCTCCGTCACCTTGATGCGGGTATAGGCCGGCGTGGTCCACACGCCGTAACGCGCGGCATCCATGGCCATCACGTCCTGGCCGGGGTCATTTTCGGTCATCCAGCGCGACAAAACGAGGCCGATGCCACCGCCCTGGCTGAAGCCGGCCATGACCGCGCAGGCGAGCCAATAGTTCGGCACACCGCGGACGGGGCCAACGAGCGGGTTGCCATCGGGCGAGAAGGTGAACGGGCCGTTGATCGCCTTCTTGATGCCGACCTTGGAGAGCGCGGGGAAGTGTTTGAAGCCGCGCTCCAGCTCGGGCGAGATGCGATCGAGATCATCGGGGAGGAGCTGGGTGTGAAAATCACGCGGCGTGCCGTCGACCGCCCAGGGCACACAGGCTTGCTCGTAGGTGCCAAGCAGCACCCCTTGCCCCTCTTGGCGCAAATAGATCTCGCCGGTGAAGTCGGACGTGTTGATGATTTCGCGCTCGAGGCCTTCGAGTTCCTTGACCGGCTCGGTGACGATGTAGTGGTGCTCCATCGCCAGAAGCGGCAAGGTGACGCCGACCATGCGGCCGACCTCGCGCGCCCACAGGCCGGCGCAATTGACCACATGCTCGGCGTGGATGTCGCCCTTGTCGGTCTTCACCGTCCAGGTGCCGTCCGTCCGCTGTTCAAGCGCCGTCACCTCGGTGAAGCGGTTCACCTCACCGCCCAGAGCCTTGGCGGCGGCGATGTAGGCTTGCGTGGTCAACCAGGGGTCGACATAGCCGCCGTCCTCGCGCCAGAGCGCGCCCTTGAAGTACTCCTCGGCGATCAGGACATTGCGCTTCTTGGCGTCGGCAACGGAGATGAGTTCGGTGTCCATCTTCAAGTAACGGGCGCGGGAATGGATCAGCTTGAGGAAGTCCATCTGCCCGTCGGTAGTGGCAAGATAAATGCCACCATTGTGGTGAATGCCGCACGAAAGACCGGTTTGCGCTTCCAATTCCCGATAAAGATCAAAGGTATACTTTTGCAGCCGGGACACGTTGGCATCTGAGTTCAGCGTGGTCACGCCGCCGGCCGCGTGCCAGGTGGAACCCGACGTCAGCTCGTTCTTCTCCAACAGCACCACATCCGACCAGCCCGCCTTAGCGAGGTGATACAAAACGCTGGCGCCGACAACGCCGCCGCCAATG
>CALSBD010000502.1:0-3069 GCA_943373055.1 Rhizobium sp. Q54 | reverse complement strand
GTCCGGGCACCTATGTCGCCCCCACCATCATCAAGCTCGACCGTTCGACTGACCTCACCGAGGAGATCTTCGGCCCTGTGCTGCATGTGGTGACCTACAAGGCGGGCGATCTCGCCGCCGTCGTCGATCAGATCGAGGCGACCGGCTATGGCCTCACGCTCGGCATCCACTCGCGCATCGACGCCACCATCGAGTTCGTCCGCGAGCGGGTCACGGTCGGCAACGTCTATGTCAACCGCAACGTGATTGGCGCGGTCGTCGGCGTGCAGCCGTTCGGCGGCTCGGGTCTGTCGGGCACAGGGCCGAAGGCGGGTGGACCGGACTATCTCGCCCGCTTCGCGCTGGAGCAGACCATCTCCACCAACACCGCCGCGGCAGGCGGCAATGCCAGCCTGATTGCCATGGGCGACGGCTGAAGCCGTCGTTGGGCGCCTCAGAGCGCACCGGGCGGCCGCCCTGATCAAGGCTCGCGATCTTCAAGGGCGTGGTGCATGCACCGCGCGGGAGGGCGTCCCGCGCGGGTGGCATGTCATCAGGGCTTTGCACGGAAAGGCGAAGACGATAGCGTCTGCGGGATTTCCCGGATCGCTTGCAAGGTCCAACCACCGCTAGCCGCGCGTATGTTACCCAGAGTTTGGGTCACGCGCCGAGGGCTGATGGGCGCGTCCGGGCTCCGCCACACACCGTCGCCAGGCCGGGGCCATGATTGTCCCGCCTGGGCCCATGGGAGCACTGATTTCATGAATCAACCGATCGCGCCGTCGAAGTTTGGCCTTGGCGCCAGCGCCCGCCGCACCGAGGACCTCGCTCTCATCACCGGCCAAGGCCGCTACACGGGCGACATTCGCCCCGCCGGTACGCTCGTCGCTTATGTCCTGCGGTCGGCCATGGCGCACGCCCGCATCACGCTGTCGGGCGTCGACGAGGCGCGCGCCGCACCCGGCGTCCATTTGGTGGCGACCGCCGCCGACATTTCAAGCCTCGGCGGCCTGCCGTGCAAGGCGCTCGTCAAGCAGGTCGATGGCACCTTCCCGCCGGTCCCGCCGCGCCCGCTGCTCAATGGCGATACGGTTCGTCACGTCGGCGATCCGATCGCCTTCATCGTTGCCGATACGATCAATGAAGCGAAGTCCGCCGCCGAGCTGATCATGGTCGAGTATGACGGCCTCGACGTGGTGGTCGACACCATGGGCGCGCTCGATCCGTCCGCGCCGCTCGTGTGGCCGGACTTCGGCACCAACCTCGCGTTCACCTATCAGCTCGGCAAGCCCGACGACGCGGCCAAGGTGTTCGCCAGCGCCGACCGCACGGTGACTTTGTCGCTCGTCAACAATCGGCTCATTACCAACTACATGGAGCCGCGCGCGTGCTTGGGCGAGTTTGACCCCGCGACCGGTCGCTACACCTTGACCGCGGGCACCCAGGGTGGCCACGCCGTTCGCGACATCGTCGCGCCGATCCTGGGCATCTCGCCGGCCGACCTGCGCGTCGTCACGCCCGACGTGGGTGGCGGCTTTGGCACCAAGTCGTTCGTCTATCACGAGTATCCGCTGGTCCTGTGGGCCGCGCGCACGCTCAACCGCCCGGTCTCCTGGCAGCAAGAGCGCACGGAGCACTTCCTGTCGTGCGCCCATGGCCGCGACAACGTGGTCACCTTGTCGCTCGCCTTCGACGCCGACGCCAAGATCACCGCCATGAAGGTCGACCTCGTCGCCAACATGGGCGCCTACCTCAATCAGTACGCGCCGTTCATCCCCTATGTCGGCGTCACCATGACCACCGGGCTTTATGATATCCCGGTGCTTGATGTGAAGGTGCGTGGTGTCTACACCCACACCGTGCCGGTTGACGCCTATCGGGGCGCAGGTCGCCCGGAGGCGGCCTATCACCTGGAGCGGCTGATGGACTACGCCGCCGACCAGTTGGGCCTCGACCGGGCCGAGCTGCGCCGGCGCAATTTCATCCGCCCCGACCAGCTTCCCTACCGCACTCAGACCGGCCGGCTCTATGACACCGGTGAGTTCGCGGGTCACCTTGATCAGGCGCTGCACAACGCCGATGTCGCCGGCTTCGCGGCTCGCCGTGCGGAAGCAGCCAGCCGCGGCAAGTGGCTCGGTCTCGGCTTCGCCTCCTACATCGAGGCCTGCGCCTTCCCCGGCTTCGAGAACGCAGAAGTGATTTTGGAGACCGACGGCACCATCACTTTGCTGATCGGCACCCAAACCAACGGTCAGGGCCACGGCACCGCCTATGCCCAGGTGATCGCCGGCAAGCTCGGCATCTCCATTGACCAGGTCAAGATGATCCAGGGCGACACCGACCGGGTGAAGACCGGTGGTGGCACGGGCGGCTCGCGCTCGGTGCCGCTGGGCGCCGCGTCGGTCGACTTGGCCTCGCGGGCGTTGATCGAGAAGATCAAGATCATCGCCGCCGACAAGCTGGAAGCCTCGGTGGGCGACATCGAGGTCACCGATGGCGTTGCCCGCGTTGCCGGCACCGACCGGTCGATCACCTTGCAGGAGGTCGCGCTCGCCGCGCCCGATGAGGCCGCCCGCTCCGCCGCTGGCGCCTTCAAGCAGCCCGAGGCGACCTATCCCAATGGCACGCACGTGTGCGAGCTGGAGGTGGATCCGGAAACGGGCGTTGTCACCATCGATCGTTATACGATCGTTGATGATTTCGGCGTGACGGTGAACCCGCTCCTGCTCGCCGGTCAGGTGCATGGCGGTGTTGCGCAAGGCATCGGGCAGGCGCTGACCGAGCGCACGGTGTTTGATGAGTCGGGCCAGCTGGTCACCGCCTCGTTCATGGACTACGGCATGCCGCGCGCTGACGACATTCCGTCTTTCTCCTTCAGCACCCGCAACGTGCCCTCGACCACCAATATGCTGGGCATCAAGGGCGCGGGCGAAGCCGGCACCATCGGCGCCTGCGGCGCCGTGATGAACGCCCTCATCGACGCCCTCAAGCCCGCCGGCGTCACCCACCTCGACATGCCCGCCACGCCCGAAGTGGTCTGGAAGGCCGCCAACGGGATGATGTGACACGGGGTGGGAGAGCGGGGTGATC
>CALSBD010000501.1:0-3073 GCA_943373055.1 Rhizobium sp. Q54 | reverse complement strand
CGCCGCGCGCACCAGCGCTCGACGGGGCACTTTAACGAGGTGATGGCGGGCTTTGACGTGACGCCGACCCAGTTCGCCGCCCTCGCCCGCATAGATGATCTGGGCGAGGTGTCGCAGAACGAGCTGGGGCGGCTGACCGCGATGGATCCGGCGACGATCTATGGCGTCATCACCCGGCTCGCCAAGCGCGGGTTCGTGCACCAGCGGGCGGACGAGACCGACGGGCGCTTGGTGCGGCTGTCACTGACGGACACCGGGCGCGCGGCGGTGCGGGCCATGAAAGCGGTGGCCGCGGACGTTTCAGCGCGCACGCTGGCGCCGTTATCGCTGGCGGATCAGCGCCAACTTCTCACGCTTTTGAAGCGGATCGGATGAGCGCCATGACCGCCACGATCCAAGCCCTGACAGGCGACCGCTGGCACCTCTCACACGGGCCGATCGACGTCGTTTTGAAGGCGAGTGGACCGCCGCATGCGGTGATGGCGGCGACCAAGGCGGCCTTGGAGCGGTTTCCCAGCATTCTACCCGAGCTCGTGAGCGAGCTGCCAACCTTGCGCCGGGCTGTGACCGCCGATGGCGAGGCGCCCACCTCCCCCGTGGCGGTGCGCATGTGGGCAGCCTGCGTGCCACATGCTGAAACCTTCGTCACGGCGATGGCGGCCGTGGCGGGCGCGGTGGCCGACGAACTGCTTGACGAGATGCTGCGCGTCGCGCCTGACCTTGAGACCGTGTTCGTCAATGATGGCGGAGATATCGCGCTGTTCTGCGCGCCGGGCCACACGCTAACCGTTGGACTTGCCGGCTGGCCAGGCGACGCGGTGGTGCCAGGCTATCTCGACCCCTCCGCCCAAGAGACAGCCGGGCGCTCGGCGACGGCGCTGAGGGCCACGGCCCGGTTCGGCGCGGGGCGCCATGGGATCGCGACATCTGGCGCGCGGGGCCGATCGTTCTCGCTCGGCGTTGCCGACGCGGTCACCGTGGTGGCCAATAGCGCAGCCGCGGCGGACACCGCCGCCACGCTGATCGCCAACGCAGTCAACGTGGCCCATCCGGCGATCAAACGACGCAAGGCGATCGAGCTCGATCCTGATAGCGATCTGGGGGACCTGAGCGTGACGGTGTCGGTGCCGGCCCTGCCGGAGTGCTCGGTCGCCTCGGCGATCGCTTTGGGTGCGAAGGAGGCGCGACGGATGATTGGCGCAGGTCTGATCCGTGCGGCGATCCTGACCTTGCAAGGCCAGACCATCGACGTCACAAGCAGCGAGCCATTTTTGACGCGTTTGGGGCGTGTATGATGACATCCTACATCTTTTGAGCGATGCTGAACGGGCTCCTCTTGTGGGGGGTGCAAGCGCCTTGTTGTATGGGCACGCGAGCTGGGGAGACAGGTGATGGTGAAGGCGGTTCTGGGGATTATCGGCGGGTCCGGGCTCTATGACTTACCAGGCCTCGTGGATACCCATTGGGTGAGCGTGGAAAGCCCCTGGGGAGAGCCGTCGGATCAAGTGCTCACCGGACGCATTGGATCGACATCGGTGTGCTTCCTGCCCCGCCATGGTCGTGGCCACCGCTTCGCGCCGTCCGACATCAACTATCGCGCCAATATCGATGTCCTCAAGCGTTTGGGCGTCACCGACCTGGTGTCGGTCTCAGCGTGCGGATCGCTGAAGGAAGAGCTGGCGCCGGGGAGCTTCGTGTTGGTCGATCAATTCATTGACCGCACATTCGCGCGGCCGAAATCATTCTTTGGCGCGGGCTGTGTGGCGCATGTGTCGATGGCGACGCCAGTCTCACCCGGCCTCGTTGACCGCATCGAGGCCGCCTGCAAGGCGGAGGCGCTCACATATGCGCGCGGGGGCACCTATCTGGCGATGGAGGGACCACAGTTTTCCTCACTCGCCGAAAGCCTTCTCTATCGGCAATGGGGCTGCGCGGTGATTGGCATGACCAATATGCCCGAGGCCAAGCTCGCCCGCGAAGCGGAGATCAAATACGCTACCGTCGCCATGGTCACCGACTATGACAGCTGGCACCCGCACCATGGCGAAGTGGATATCCAGCAAATCATCAAGGTGCTGCACGAAAATGCCGACCACGCCCGCGCGCTGGTGCGCCGCCTGGCGGAGGATTTTCCCGCCGAGAGCGAGCCCTGCCCGGCCGGCTCCGACACGGCGCTGACCTACGCCATCATGACCGCCCCCGCCGCGCGCGACCCCGCGCTGCTTGCCAAGCTCGACGCGGTCGCCGGCCGCGTGCTTGCATCCTGATCTCTCCCAAAGGATTGCCTTCCCATGGACCTCAAAGACGCCATTCGCACGATTCCCGATTATCCCAAGCCGGGCATCCTGTTTCGCGACATCACGACGCTTCTGGGCAATGCCCGGGCGTTCCGGCAGGCGGTTGACCAGCTGGTACAGCCGTGGGCGGGCGCCAAGATCGATCAAGTGGCCGGCATCGAGGCGCGCGGGTTCATCCTGGGCGGCGCGGTGGCCCATCAGCTATCGGCCGGCTTTGTGCCGATCCGCAAGAAAGGCAAGCTGCCGCATCAGACCGTGCGCATGGCCTATGCGCTCGAATACGGCACCGACGAGATGGAAATGCATGTTGACGCGATCTCGCCGGGACAAAAAATCATCCTGGTGGATGACTTGATCGCCACCGGGGGCACGGCGGAAGGTGCGGTGAAGCTGATCCGCCAAATGGGCGGAGACGTGGTGGCGGCCTGCTTTATCGTCGACCTGCCCGATCTGGGTGGCGCGGCGAAGCTAAAGGCGCTTGACGTGCCGGTGCGCACCTTGATGGCGTTCGAGGGACACTGAGCGCCCCGCTAGTCCCGATCTTGCCCGTTCGCGCGCGCCCACGCGGATCCGCGGGTTTGCGCTAAGTCATGGCCCCGATGGCCAAACCGGCGTTCCATGACAGTGTGATGACACACGGCCCGCGCGGGGGCGATCCCGGTGCGGGTGTCGGGGATCGAACGGGGGCACGCCATGACCGAAGAGACACCACGCCAGGACGCCATCGCGGCCTTGGATGCCGCAGCAGCTGATGGCGTGACGACGGTGGCCTTAGA
>CALSBD010000500.1:0-3076 GCA_943373055.1 Rhizobium sp. Q54 | reverse complement strand
ACCGCCAGGTCGCGTTCGCGGAACGTGGAGCCGGCGAAGTGCTCGGTGTAGCTCTTTTCTTGCCAGGCCAAAATCTCCTCAGCCATGTCGGGCATGGCGGGAGCAAGTTCCAGACACATGATCACCTCATTGAAATGATTGAGGTAATCAGTGGCAAGGCGTGTTCGTGGGTTGATGTTGGCGGCCGCGAGACGCTCGGGCGACAAATCCGACGGCGCGGGCGTGGCGGACACGGTTGCCCCCACCATCGCATCCTGCGGCTTCGTCAGTACCGTCATGCCGTCCTCGCCCCTCACGACTGTGGAAATCTTAAGCAAGCCCTGTTGCCAAAGTGTTACGGTATCCGCTGATCCTTCAGCAGGCTCAGGAACGGCAGGAGGCGGTGGCATGTGTGGTCGGTTTGTACTTGCGGCGCCGCCTGAAGAGGTGCGCCGGGTGTTTGGCTATCAAGAGCAGCCGAACTTTCCACCTCGTTACAACATCGCCCCCACGCAGCCGATCGCCATGGTCGCGCGCTTTGAAGGGCAGCGGCGGTTCCTCTTGGTGCGCTGGGGGTTGATTCCCAGTTGGGTCAAAGACCCGGCCGCCTTCACGCTTCTCATCAACGCGCGCTCCGAGACAGCCGCCGAGAAGCCCGCGTTCCGCGCGGCAATGAAGTACCGGCGCTGCCTCATTCCGGCTTCGGGGTTTTATGAGTGGCGCCGGCCCGCGAGCGGGCCGAAGGAGCCGTTTTACATTCGCCCCGCCGACGGCTCGATCGCCGCGTTCGCCGGGCTTTATGAGACCTACTCGTCGAAAGACGGCAGCGAGATCGACACCGCCGCGATCCTCACGACGGACGCCAACAGCTCATTCAGCTGGATCCATGACCGGCTGCCGGCCGTCATCCCGCCCGCCGGTTTCGACGCCTGGCTCGATCCGGCGGTCACCGCCGATGAGGCCCGCCGCTTTCTCACCCCCGTGCCCGACGACTATTTCGAGGCGATTCGGGTGTCTGACCGGGTCAATGCGGTCCGCCACGATGATGCGACAAACCTCGAACCGGCCAGCGCGCCACCTGAGCCGGTCGTCAAGCCGGCGCGCAAGGTGACCAAAGGGAGTGGCGGCGAGGGGGGTGGGCAGATGAGTTTGTTTTGAGGGTTAGTTTTTAAAATATTGATTTATTTATGTTTTTTGAGGTTGGTTGTTCAAATGAGAGGTTTCCCCATCTCCCTGTCCCTCCTCCGCGAGGGGGGAGAGACAGGGAGATGGGGTCCTGCAAGGCAAAACATTGGGTTAAGACACGGAAAAGAGGATCTAAACTCCACTCACCCACGCATGCGTTCGCCCTTGGGGTCGAACAGCGGCTCGGTTTGCATGCGGGCGGTGCGGCGTTCGCCGATGATTTCGATGTCATAGGTCGCTGTGGGATCGAACGCACCGGCTTCGACGTAGCCGATGGCGACCGAAGCCTTGGCGTTGTGGGCGTAGCCGCCCGAGGTGACCCAGCCGACCACCTTGTCGCCGCGCCAGATCGGTTCGTCGCCAATCACGTCGGCGTCGAGCGCGTCGACGACGAAGGTGGCGATGCGGCGGGTTGGGCCGGCATCGCGGGCGGCCAAGAGCGCGTCGCGGCCAATGAAAGCGGCTTTTTGGGTGGAGACGAAGCGATCAAGGCCCGCTTCCCACGGGGTGTAGATGGGCCGGTACTCGCGGCTCCACGAGCCGAAGGATTTCTCAAGCCGGAGTGAGTTGAACGCGCGGGCGCCAAACAGGCCGATGCCGTGGGGCGCGCCGGTCGCCATGAGGAGATCAAACAGCGCGCGCTGGTGTTCGGGCTTGACCCAGATTTCGTAGCCGAGATCCCCCGTATAGCTCACGCGGCTGACCAAGGCGGGCAGCGGCCCGACATTCATGCGCGCGATATCCATGAATTTGAACGCGGTTGCGGACACATCCCGGTCGGCGAGGCTTGCGAGCACCTCGCGCGACCGCGGGCCGGCAATATGAAGACCCACGAGATCAAGGCCGTGCGCCTGCACCGAGACGCCCGTGGACGGCAGCAGCGACTGGAACCAACGACGATGATACTCCTCCGCCAGCCCGGAGCCGAAGATCATGAAGTGGTCGTCGGCGAGGCGGGCGAGCGTAAAGTCGCCAATGAGCATGCCGGCCGGGTTGAGCATGGGGGTGAGCACCATGCGGCCGACTTTGGGCAGCCGGTTTGGCAACAGGTGGTCCAGCCAGGCCTCCGCGCCAGGGCCGGTGATGTCATACTTGGCGAAGTTGGCGATCTCGATCATGCCGACGCGGGCGCGCACGGCCTCCACTTCAGTCGCCACGTGGGGGAAGTCGGTGGAGCGGCGGAACGAGAACTGATCCTGCGCCTCGGCCGCCGTGGGCGCGAACCACAAGGGGTGTTCAAGCCCGCACATATCGCCAAATACGGCGTGGCGGTCCTTCAACCGGTCATAAATCGGCGTGGTGCGGAACGGCCGGCCCGCCGGCAGCTCTTCATTGGGGAAGCGGATGCGGAAGCGGCGGGAGTAGTTCTCGCGCACCTTAATGTTGGTATGGCCGAGTGTCGTCCAGTCGCCATAACGGGCGACGTCCATGCCGAACACGTCGAAGCCGGGGTCGCCATCGACGATCCAGTTGGCGAGTGCCAGCCCCACGCCGCCGCCTTGGCTGAAGCCGGCCATCACGCCGCAGGCGACGAAATAGTTGGTCATGCCGCGGATCGGGCCAACCAGCGGGTTGCCGTCGGGGGCGAAGGTGAAGGGCCCGTTGATCACCTTGCGGATGCCGGCTTTCTCAAAGGCGGGGAAATGGCGCATGCCGATCTCAAGCGAGGGGGCGATGCGATCCAGATCGGGCGGCAACAGGTCCTGGCCGAAATCCCATGGTGTGACGGTCGGCGACCACGGCTTGCAGGCGCGTTCATAGGTGCCCAGCAAAAGTCCGCCGCGCTCTTGGCGCAAATAGATTTCGCCTTCGAAGTCGAGGGCGCCGAGGAGTTCCTTGCCGGTCGAGGCATTGATCTCGGCGATCTCGGGCATGTCCTCGGTCAACAGGTACATGTGTTCCATGGCAAGCA
>CALSBD010000499.1:0-3083 GCA_943373055.1 Rhizobium sp. Q54 | reverse complement strand
TGCAAAAAGAAGGCGGGCGACAACAGGTCGGCGTGCGACGGCAACCCGCACGCAGGCGGCGCGCGGGCCTGTCAGATCAGCGATGAAGAGATCATGTCGACCTGTGGCGGTCGACAATCCGCCCGGCTTAAAGCCGCAGGTCCGCCTGGCTGGCGAGGAACCAACGATAGGTCTCGGCCACCCCATCCGCGAGTTCGATGCGCGCGCGCCAACCCATTTGGGCAAGACGGCTCACGTCCATCAACTTGCGCATCGTGCCGTCTGGCTTGGTCGGGTCGGTCAAGATGCGGCCGGTAAAGCCCGTGACCGAGGCGACCAATTGAGCCAGCTCCAAGATCGACACGTCGGTACCCGTGCCCACATTGATGTGGCTCAGCATGGGCTGGGTATTGGCGTCGTAGCTATCCTTGGGCAAATCGAGCACAAACAGCGACGCCTCGGCCATGTCATCCACATGGAGAAACTCGCGCCGGGGCGTGCCGGTGCCCCAGATCACCACCTCGTCCAGCCCCGCAAGCGTCGCCTCATGGAAGCGGCGGATGAGCGCGGGCAGGACGTGGCTATTGTGCGGATGGAAGTTGTCGCCAGGGCCATAAAGATTGGTCGGCATGACGCTTCGATAGTCGACACCGTACTGCCGGTTATAGCTCTCGCACAGTTTGATGCCGGCGATCTTGGCGATCGCGTAGGGCTCGTTCGTCGGCTCCAAGGTGCCCGTGAGCAAAGCATCCTCCGCCATCGGCTGCGACGCCGCCTTGGGATAGATGCACGACGAGCCCAGCTGCAACAGCCGCGTCACGCCAGCGGCGAACGCCTGATGGATGACGTTGCACTCCATCATCAGGTTTTCATAAATGAATTCAGCCGGATAGGTGTTGTTGGCGAGGATGCCGCCCACCTTTGCCGCCGCCAGGATCACGATATCGGGCCGGGTATCGGCCATGAACGCGCGCACGGCCGCCTGATCGGTCAAATCAAGCTCGGCATGGGTGCGGGTGATCAGCTCATCCGTCTGGCGCGCCTTAAGCCGCCGCAAAATCGCCCCGCCCACCATGCCGCGGTGACCCGCCACGTAGATCTTGGCCATGTCGCGCCCCTCACCCCTCGACGGATACGGGCAGATCCAGCCCATGCGCCTTCAAGAGCGCATGCCGCCGCGCCGTCTTGAAGTCTTCGGCGACCATCTCCGCGCACATCTCGCGAGCGGTGATCTGTGGCGTCCAGCCCAGCTTCAGACGGGCCTTTGTGGCGTCACCCAACAACGTCTCCACCTCGGCGGGTCGGAAGTAGCGCGGATCGATGCGCATGACGATATCGCCGACCTTGAGCGCGGGTGCCTTGGCGCCGGTGATCGCGGTGACACGGGCCACCTCGTCAATCCCGCTGCCGGAGAACTCAAGCGTCAGGCCCAACTCTTCGCCAGTCCAACGGATGAACTCACGCACGGAGTATTGCTGGCCGGTCGCGATCACAAAGTCTTCGGGCGCATCCTGCTGCAGCATCATCCACTGCATGCGCACATAGTCCTTGGCGTGGCCCCAGTCGCGCAGGCTATCGATGTTGCCCATGTAGAGGCACGGCTCAAGCCCTTGGGCAATGTGCGCCATGCCGCGGGTAATTTTGCGCGTCACGAAGGTTTCGCCGCGGCGTGGGCTTTCGTGATTGAACAAAATTCCGTTACAAGCATAAAGCCCATAGGCTTCGCGGTAGTTGACCGTGATCCAATACGAATAAAGCTTGGCGACCGCATAGGGGCTGCGCGGATAAAACGGCGTCGTTTCCTTCTGCGGTGTCTCCTGGACGAGACCATAAAGCTCCGAGGTCGACGCTTGATAGAAGCGGGTCTTCGTCTCCAGCTTCAAAAAGCGGATCGCCTCCAAAAGGCGCAGCGTCCCGATCGCGTCGACATCAGCGGTGTATTCAGGCGCCTCGAAGCTGACCGCCACATGCGACTGAGCGCCCAGATTATAGACCTCGTCCGGCTGCACTTCCGAGAGAATGCGCGTGAGGTTCGAGGTATCGGTCAGATCGCCATAGTGCAGGCGGAAGCGCGCATTGTCGACGTGCGGATCTTGATAGATGTGATCGACACGGGCGGTGTTAAACAACGAGGCACGCCGCTTGATGCCATGAACGTCGTAGCCCTTTTCGAGCAAGAATTCAGCCAAATAGGAACCATCTTGTCCCGTGATCCCCGTAATCAGCGCGCGCTTTGTCATCCTTGGTCCTTCATACTCAATCCGGGCAGTTCAACATTTTATTCAGCCCACCGCGCCGCACCCTCACCCAAGCACGGCCCATGACCAACCCCATAGCCGCGCCTTGGTATCCCATGTGACCCGCACTTCCAACGGTGAAGTGCGCCAAAGCTGTCGCACCTCATCAATCGGCCGCGCCCAACACCCGATCCGCTTCCAGAACCGCGACAAACACATGGTAGAGGATGCTCGCCGGAACCGGGGTCTCGACCGGGGTAGCGGCTTCATCAAGCTGGTCGATCCACCCGGCCGCAAACGGGCGGCGCAAATGATGGCGATCAAGCGTTTCAAGCGCCGCGATAGCTGCGGCGCGCGCGCCGGGCGCGCCAACCGCCGCTTCGGCAAGGTACGCCTTGACGAGTTCCGTCTGCAGCCAAGAGCGCCGGGTGCCGCGGCGCACCGCCATGGCGCGGTCGACCTCGTCGACCATCAAGCCCGTTGCGGGATCGACACAGGCCCCCGCGCGATCAAGCAGCGTGCGCGCATCCGGCCCGGCGGGCAAACCGAACAGCCGCTCGTGGGTGCGCAGCAGCCACGTCCACTCCGCCAAGTGACCGGGCTCCACGCTATCGCCGAGCGCGCCGGGCGCCGGGCGCCAATCATCGGTGTAGTACTCACCGATCGTGCCGGTCGCCCGGTCAAACAACGTTGTCTCGAACAAGTGGCGAGCCTGGCCGGCGCGGGTCGCCGCTTGGGGATGGTCGATCGCCTCTTTCAACGCGAGCATCGCTTCAAACCAATGCATCTGCGGGTTCTGTCGGCGCGGGGCCTGATGCGGCCACCCTTCCCACAGCGCGCCATCGGGCGCCATTAAGTGGGTGTCGA
>CALSBD010000498.1:0-3083 GCA_943373055.1 Rhizobium sp. Q54 | reverse complement strand
AAGCCGCCGAGCGGCTGTATCGCAGCCCCGGTGGGGCGCCCGGGGTGGTGCACAATCAGGTCGTCGTGGGGGCTCACGCGGACGCCGGCTGGCTGCCGCAAGAGACGATTGTGTTTGATGGGGCCGCGCTTAATCGCACGCTGACCATCGACGTGGCTCAAACCGCGCGGCTCGTCGCGGTGGAAAGCGTCGTGCTGGGCCGGGCCGCCATGGGCGAGCGGGTGCGCCAGCTGCATTTGACCGACCAATGGCGGGTGACGCGCGGTGGACGGCTGGTGTTTGCCGACGCGACGCGGCTCATTGGCGATCCGGTGGCCGTGCTGTCGGGCCGGGCGACGGGCTGGTGCGCGGGGGAGCCGGCCAGCGCGTTCGCCACCGTGCTCTTGATGGGCCCGGATGTGGAAGCGCGGCTGGACGCGGCGCGTGACGCGCTCGGCGATCTGAGCGGTCTTGGCGGGGCGAGCGCCTGGAACGGCCTGATGGTGGTGCGGCTTTTAAGCCCCAACGGGTCGACAATGCGGCGCGATCTCGCCATGCTCTTGCCCCGACTGATGGCGCGGCCCCTGCCGCGTGTCTGGTCGCTGTAGAGGAGACGCGCCATGATCCCCATTACCCGCGTCGTGTGCATCTATGCGCCCCAAGGGCAAAGCTGGGCGGTCGAGCTGACCTTGGCCGGCGCCACGCCCGCGAAGAAGCGGCTGACCTTGCGCGGCCCTGAGCATGTGGAGACGTTTCTCGACGCCTATGACGACTGCGACCAAGCGCACCTCGATCCAGCCACCGGCGAGGTGCGGTTCGTGTTCGACGGCGAGGCTGATGAGCCCGCCGAGGATGAAGATGAAGATGAGGGCGACGGCGAGACACCGTCCGACGACGCGGACGAGAGCTGCGAAGTTGATGACCGGCCCGGTGAGAATGACGGCGGCTTCGCCGGTGAAATCAACAAGGATGGACCATGAACCTGACGCCCCGCGAGAAGGATAAGCTTCTCATTTCCATGGCCGCGATGGTGGCGCGCCGGCGCCTGGAGCGCGGCGTGAAGCTCAATCACCCGGAGGCGATCGCGCTCATCACCGACTTCGTGGTCGAGGGGGCGCGCGATGGCCGTACGGTCGCCGATCTGATGGCCGCGGGCGCGGCGGTGATCCGGCGTGACCAGGTGATGGAGGGCGTGGCTGAGATGATCCACGACGTCCAGGTCGAAGCCACTTTTCCCGACGGCACCAAGCTCGTCACCGTTCACCACCCGATCCGTTGAGGCGCCGCCATGATCCCTGGAGAGATCCTTCCCGCCGAGGGCGACCTTGAACTCAATCAAGGCCTGCCGACCTTGACGCTTGAGGTGTCAAACACCGGCGACCGGCCGGTGCAAGTGGGCAGCCATTACCACTTCGCTGAAACCAATCCCGGCCTTGCCTTTGACCGGGCGGCGGCACTTGGCCATCGGCTCGATATCCCGGCCGGCACCGCGGTGCGCTTCGAGCCGGGGCAGACGCGGTCGGTGACGCTGGTGCCGTTCCGCGGCGAGCGGGCGATCTATGGCTTCAATCAGAAGGTCATGGGCCGGCTGTGACGCTGTGACGACCGCGCCGGTCGGTGCCTCGTTGATTGCCGGGCCCGGTTCTCTCTCGGGCCTCGTCAATTGTATAGCTGGCCAAAGTCGGCGTGATGGGGCACTCAGGCCCCATCGAAGGCACGGAAGCCACGGGGGGCATCATGCTGCCGGACTATTTGTTGAACGGGTACGCCAACTTTCGCGCCGGTCGCTACCCGATCGAGCACGAGCGCTATGCGCGGCTCGCCGAAACCGGCCAGCGCCCGCAAACCATGATCATCGCGTGCTGCGACAGCCGGGCAGCGCCCGAGCTGATCTTTGACGCGCGGCCGGGCGAGATGTTCGTGGTGCGCAACGTCGCGGCGCTGGTGCCGCCCTACACGCCCGATGGCGAATATCACGGCACGTCGGCGGCGCTTGAATTCGCGGTGATGCAGCTGAGGGTGCGCGACATCGTGGTGATGGGCCACGGCCGCTGCGGCGGCATCGCGGCCGCGCTCAACGAAGATGCCGAGCCCTTGTCGCCGGGCGACTTCATCGGCAAGTGGATTTCGCTGCTCGACCCGGTGATCGGCGCGTGCGGCTGCCGGGATCACGCGGAGCCGGCTGATCGGCGGCTGACGCTCGAGCGTGCGTCGATCGCCGCCTCGATCGGCAATTTGCGCACCTTCCCATGCGTTCGCACGCTGGAAGCGCGCGGCAAGATTGGGCTGCACGGCGCGTGGTTTGATATCGCCGACGGCCGCCTGTGGTCGCTCAATGAGACGACCGACAGCTGGACCGCCGCGGGCGAGCGCTTGGCTCCTCCTCAGGCGGCCGAATAGCTCACGACAGCATCTGCGCCACGATCGCGGCGAGCGCGAAGGGAACCAGCATCGCACCCGCGGTGAGACGGACCGAGCGGCGCTTGAGGATGTTGAGATACTCCATGGTGGCTCTCCTTGGGACAGGCCGTGCCAAAATGGGACACCGGCCAGGGCCTCACGAGATACCTTTCAAGGAGCATGCCAACGGCTGTTGCGTGTCGCGCGGCCTCACGCCCACTTCGGCGCGGGCGCGAGCCAGTGCATCAGGAGGCGGTAGGGGGCGAGGAGCAGGAGGCCGGCGGAGAGCTTAACCGCGAAGTCCGCGATCGCCCACGACCAGAAGCGTGGTGCCTCAGGGCCCACCGTCAACAGCGGGCTTGCCTCAATCGCGAACGGATCATTGGCGCCCAACAACACGAAGGCGGGGGCGAAGGCGAGGCTGAAGAAAATCACCGTATCGGCGGCCGAGCCCACCAGGGACGAGACAAACGGCGCGCGCCACCACGCGGTAGACCGGCGCAGATAGTCAAAGATCGTCACATCGAGCAGCTGGCCGACCAAGAACGCGGTCCCTGACGCCACCGCGATGCGCGGATTGGCCAAGAGGAGCGACAATCCGAACGCCACCACGAAGCCGACATAGACGACCTTGCGCGCGGCCGCCGGGCCAAAACGACGGTTGGTCAGGTCAGTGACCAGAAACGCGAACGGATAGGTGAAGG
>CALSBD010000497.1:0-3085 GCA_943373055.1 Rhizobium sp. Q54 | reverse complement strand
GTTCATGCTGCAGGTTGAGGACGAGATCGACGACGGTCGCTCCTGGGAAGTGCCGGTGCTGATCGCGCATCGGCTGCTCGATCAGGGGCATCCGTTCGCCACCTCCGATGACGAGGCGCTGATGGTGGTGTTCGCCACCGGGCAGCTTGATTTCGACACCGGCAAGGCGGCGGCTGATCAAGCCGTGGGCGCGGGTGAGTATCACCTGTCGGAAAAGATCCGCGCCGCCGTGCCGCTGCTCCGTGACGCGGCCGGACGGGGCGCGCGCGTGGTATGCCTCATCCCGCCGGGGCCGGGCTCGGAGGAGGCGGTCAAGCTGTTGGAGCGGGCGCTGCCCAACACCAACCGCTGGATCGCGCGCTGTGAGACGTTCGGCGACATCACCGCGACGCTTGATCTCGCCGTCAGCAATCTGGGCGCCACGCCCAACCCGTTGATGATCCGCCCTGACCCGGAAGAGGCCGCGCGCAAGGCGAAGGCCGAAGCGGCGGCCAAAGCGAAAGCGGATGCCGACGCCGAAGCAGCTCGCCAGCAGACTGCCGCGCCGGGGCCGGCGGGCGATGCTGCCTCCGACGGATCGGGCTCCACGACGCGGAAGACCGTTACCCCTCCACCGCCGCCGCCTCCCGAAAAGACGAAGACCGTGGGGGACACCTCAGGCGCCGATCGCGCGCGCGGCGTGTCGATTGGCGTCATGGCGGCCGTCGGTGCCGTGGTGCTCTCGCTTGGCGGTGTCGCGGCCCTGGTGGCAACGGGCACGCTCTCAATCGGTGGCAAGGCGCCCGCGTCCAATCCCACCCCGCCGGCGGCGACGACCACGACCACGTCGACCCCCGCGCCGGCGACCAACACCACCGCGCAAGGTCTCGTCAACCAGCCGGCCGGTACGCCGGCGACGACGACTGCGACAACAACCACACCCCCCGCCACCGCCACGCCACCGGCCACCGCGCCCAAGGTGCGGGTCGCGGCGTTGCGGCCGCCGGCGGGCAAGCAGTGCGCCGACCTTGCCTTTGATCCCAACCTGCAACTCGTCGCCACGCCGCTCACGCCCGAGGGCGACCTCGGCTTCCAGCCGGTGTCGGCCTTCGAGCTGTGTGGATTGGAGTTCCGCCCGGTTGCGGGCGGTAGCGCGGCGATCGATACCAGCCTCGATGCCGTCACCTTCCGCCGCAGCGCGGTGGGGCCGGAGGCGGAGTTTGGCGCGGGCACCCGCATTGTGTTTCGCCAGACGCGGCTTCCCGCCGTCGCGCCGAAGCTAACGGTGAAGACCGCGACGGGCGAGACGGTGACCGTCACGGTGCCGATCGCGCCTTAAGGGACGGCGCCCGCCGCTCAGCCGCAATTGGGCGCATGCGCGCGAGCTAACAGCTCGCCCTTGCGGTCAAACACGACCACGTCGACGGCGATCGGCGCGCCGCGCAGCGTCGTGGCGGCCACGGTGACCGCGCGTTCGGCCACGAGTGCCGGAACGTCAATGCCCTGTGCGGTCGCCTGTTCGAGGGCGTCCAGGGCGGAGTTGGCGGTCGCGATGGAGCGGGCGAGATCGTCCGTCGCGCCGGCCTCAGTCGCCAGCCGCGCCAGGTGATTGAGATCGACTGCACCCGCGCGGGAGTGCAAATCCAACAGGCCTTGCGAGAGCTTCACCATCTTGGCGAAGCCGCCGGCCACCGTGACCCTTCGGATCGGATGGACCCGCACATATTTCAACATGCCGCCCACGAAATCGCCCATATCGATGAGCGCGATTTCCGGCAGGCTATCAAGCGCCGCGATGGCAGCTTCCGACGTCGAGCCGGTCGCGCCGGCGATGTGGTCCATGCCGGCCGCGCGGGCAACATCAATGCCGCGATGGATGGAGTGGATCCAGGACGCGCACGAGAACGGCACGACGATGCCGGTGGTGCCCAACACCGACAACCCGCCGACAATGCCGAGCCGGCCGTTCAAGGTCTTCAGCGCGAGCTGTTCGCCATCGCGGATCGAGACCTCGACCTCAAGATCCAAAGAAAGACCACGTGGGTCGGCGACCTCGCGCAGGGCGGCTTCAATCATGGTGCGTGGGCCTGGATTGATCGCCGGTTCGCCGACCGCGAGCGGCAAGCCGGGGCGGGTGATGGTGCCCACGCCAGGGCCAGCCTTGAACGCTAGGCCAAGGCCCGGCGCGCGCGGGCGCACCGTGGTGCGGATGAGCGCGCCGTGGGTGACGTCGGGATCGTCGCCCGCGTCCTTGATGATGGCTGCCATGGCCGCGCCGTCGGCTTGGCTCGTTTCAGCCAGCGCGAAGGCGGGGCGTTGGCCACCGGGCAAGGGGATGTCGACGGGATCAGGGAAGTCGCCGGTGAGAAGGGCCGTGTAGGCGGCCTTGGCGCCGGCGGCCGCGCATGCGCCCGTCGTCCACCCCCGCCGCAACTGCGTCACGTCCATCTCGCTCTCCATGCCCGAGCTATAGACGATGCGCGGTCGGCTTCCTAGAGCGGTGGTTGGTCGGCGCGGCGCGGATGGGACCGCTAACCACCTGATATCGCGTGCTCTTTAGAGGAGGCTCGGAGAGATGCGCGGGGTGGCGTCAAAACAACGGCGGCACGCTGCCGGCCTTGATCGGGCCGATGCGGACGGCGCCTTGATCAAGCCTGATGTCGACGCGGCGGCGGGGCACGCCATCGACGGTCTCCTTGGGCGCCATGATCATCAGCGCGCCGATCGCGGCGGCCGCGCCACGCGGCAAACCGATGCTTGCCGGGTCGGTCGCGACCTTCTCAAGGCCCGCGGCGGAGACCGCGACGGCGCCGGTCAACAAACCGGCCGGGTCGCTGGCAAGGGATCCGCTGGCATTGGCGTCAAGCTCGCCGGCGGTGATCTTGACGCCCTTGATCTCCAGGCTACCGCCATTGGCGGCCCAGGTCTTGAACGGCGCCCCACCGCGCGTCAGCGGCCAGCCGCGGGCGGTGAGATCAACCGAGACGTCGGCGGTCGGTGGGCCGACCGGGGCACCGTCGATCTCGGTTTGAAGTTTCATAAAGAGGCTCTGAATGTCGATATCAAACCGGTTGGCACCCACTTCAACCGGGCGGACATGCGCCTC
>CALSBD010000496.1:0-3088 GCA_943373055.1 Rhizobium sp. Q54 | reverse complement strand
GTCGGTGCGGCTGCTCTCCCAACCGACTGCCAGACGGCGCGACGTGAGATTGACGCGCGCTTGGCTGACGCCGGGCAAACGCGTCAGCGTCGTCTCGATCTCGCTCATGCAGGCCGCGCAGGTGATCCCTTCGACCGCCAAGTCCATCTGACATTGGCCGCCGGGCTTGGGGATCGTGAAGGCGTCCCAATCGCGCTCGGTGCTTGACATGATCGACGCCCCCTCGCTGGTCGACCGGTAGTCCCATGGGCGAGCGGCCAGGACGGCCGCTTGATGGATCAGCGACCCGTCCAGAACACCCGGTTCTTGGAACGGTAGACGACGCCCGAATTGTCGCTGGCGATAATGGCGGCGTCCCAGTTGCCGGCCTCCACACCCTCGACTCGGCCGACATAACGGCCCTTCTCGGTCTCCGTGAGCGCGATCACCACGTCCTCGCGCTTGTCGACCGGTCGCTGCAGGCGCACGACCACCTCAAGGCCGGCAATCAACGCGCCGGACTTATCGTGAGGGGCCACCTCGGCGACCACCTGGCCATCGACAGCGCGCTTGATGGCAAGATCGACGGTCCAGGCACGCGCCTCTTGGGCGTGGATCTCGGCCATCTTGGCGGGGATCTCGCGGCCGGCCTTGTAGGAGCTGTCGACCTCGGTGCCGCCAAAGGTGGTGAGTGCGAAATAGACGAGCGCGCCATTCGCGGTGAACATCACCCCGAAGAACAGGCAAATCACCGCCAGCATGTGCCAGCCGGTAAACCGAAAGCCGCTGTCGCGCCGGGTGTCGTGTGCCATCGCCATCGTCATCCTCCTCGCCCGATCCTCTCGGGGCCGTATTGACCGTGGCGCGCAGGGCCGATCGATGTCTGATCGCCGTCCGCTCGCCGGTCGCGCTTGCCCCCGGGATGGGGATGAGCGTGGGTCGTTTGTGTTGTGCCCTTCGATAGGGGCCGTCCGCCCTGATCGAAGCCTTCTCAACTGTAGCGGAGGGGCCGCGGTCCCGCCGCTCGGATCGCTACGGACAAGGGCCCGGATCGCACCGGACCCCCATCCTCACCTGGCCCTAGCCGCCTGGCGCCTTGAAGAAGTCCTTGGCGATCGCCTGCTCACCGGTCTTGAGCTCGGTGAGCCGGAAGACGACAGGCTCCGACGCGCCGATCTTGACGCCCTTAGGCACGAACACCGAGACGCGCACCTCGCGGGTGCGGTCACGCTCGACCGCGACGATGGGCATGCCATCGGCGCCGACTTGCGAGCCACCCACCACCTCGACGCGCGCCTCGGCGGGTAGGCCCTCGACCGCAAGCGCGAAGACGCGCTCCACAGAGGCCTTGTTCAGCAGGCGCACCGTGTAGCTGTTGCGGATCGAGCCATCGGAATTGAGCACATAAAGCGGGTTGCGATCGTGCAAGACGTTGACGTCGACCAGCGCGCGATTGGTGAGCGTGAACAGCATCATCACCAGCGCGCCGACGATGAGCACCGAGTAGATCACGGTGCGCGGACGGATCAGCCGATAGCGGACCGGCTCGTGCGCCTCGCGATTGTGGATGTTCATGTCGTTGTCGTAGCCGATCAGGCCGGTTGGCCGATCCAGCTTCTTCATGACGGTGTCGCACGCGTCGATGCACAGGCCGCACTGAATGCAGGAGAGCTGTGAGCCCAGGCGAATGTCGGTGCCGGTCGGGCACACCACGACGCACTGGGCGCAGTCCACGCAGTCGCCCGCCGCTTCGCCCTTTTCGCGCAGCATGGCCGCCTTCTTGGCCGAGGTGCGCGGCTCGCCGCGATCATGCCGATAGGCGACGTTGAGCGCCCATTCGTCGGTCAACGCGGCCTGGATACGCGGCCAGGGGCACATATAGATGCACACCTGCTCGCGCATGAAACCGGCGAGCGCATAGGTGGTGAAGGTGAGGATGGCGATCCACACATAGGCGATCATCGGCGCGTTGCCGGTTGCTAAATCCTTCACCAACTGGAACGCGTCAGAGAAATAAAGCACCCAAGCGCCGCCCGTTGCCCACGCAACCGCGATCCACAACACGTGCTTGGAGAACTTGCGCGTGAGCTTGTCGAGCGACCAAGGGGCCTGATCGAGCTTCATACGCTCGCGGCGATCGCCTTCCGTCCAGCGTTCGATGAACAAGAACAGGTCGGTCCACACCGTCTGGGGGCACATGTAGCCGCACCACACACGGCCGGCGACCGCATTCATGAGAAACAGGACAAACGCGGCCACGATCAACAGGCCGGTGATGTAATAGACCTCTTGGGGCCAAATCTCGATGAAGAAGAAATAGAAGCGGCGCGACGAGAAGTCGATCAGAACCGCCTGATCGGGCGCACCCGGGCCGCGATCCCAGCGCACGAACGGCAGGAAGTAGTAGACGCCCAAGGCTACGGCCATGAACGCCCATTTCAGATTACGGAAGGTTCCGGACACCGCCGCCGGATAGATTTTCTTCTGGGAGGCGTAAAGGCTGGTGGAGCCCCCATCCGCCTGATCGGTCTCGACGCGCATGTCGATATCCTCGTGTGGGCAAGCCATCACGGCCAAAGGGCCGGCGGCTCGACGCGGGCGGCTGCCCGCAGGTCTCAAACGCTGTTCGATCCGATGGCCTCAAATCAGCGTTCTGTGTCTTTGACTGCGATGCTTCCCACCAGCGGTGTCAGCGGATCGGCGGGCGTGGATGACCCTAGACGGGGCCACGCGCGATGCCGTCCCTTCAACCCCCCTTGTCCCTCCCGGAGCGCGTCTTCCGAGGTGGACGAGAAGCCTTGATCGAGCGGTGGTGTTGGATGAGGCCGCGCCGAGGCGGGAGCCCGGTGGCGATCCCTTGTCGCACCGGTTCAGCCGTCCGGCGTGGTCGTGCCACGCCCGCGGGTCTCACCCGCTTGCCCCGTCTGGTCCCTTCCTGCGCAGCGGCCAAGAGCCGTGCGCGGGATCCCTCTGGAACCGTGGGGGCAGACCCTCCCGTGGGCGGGTCCGGTGTCAGTCATGACCTTGACTGCCGGTTGAGCGTCCAAGGCCAGCGGGTGGAAGCGACGTCAGCTGATGAGCGGCTGGCGGACTTCCTCGCGAATTGAGT
>CALSBD010000495.1:0-3094 GCA_943373055.1 Rhizobium sp. Q54 | reverse complement strand
GAGCCGGAACACGGTCTCGTCGGCCTCAATGCGGTGGAGCCGCAAGTCCTTGAGCGCGGACAAAAGGGGATCGGCCAACGGCGCGTCGGCCGGCTGCGCCTTCACCGCGTCAGTCAGCGCCTTGATCCAGGCCATTTCCTTCAACAGTGGCGCGTTGAAGCTGATCTCATTGAGCCGCCCCTCGATCTCGGCGACGGAGCTCGGCATCTGCGCGCGCAGGCTGGGATTGAGCTGCACGATGAGTAGATCCCGATGGGCGCTCTTGGCGATCAGCGGCAACAGCGGCGGATTGCCGAGGTAACCGCCGTCCCAATAGGCCTCGCCGCCAATCTCAACGGGCGCGAACACCTTGGGTAAACAGGCGGAGGCGACCACGGCGGCCGGGGTAAGGTCGTCATTGTCAAACAAGCGCATTTCGCTGGTGCGCACATTGGTGGCCGCGATGAACAACCGGATCGTCCCCGGCTGGCGCAGGAGGTCGGGCTTCACCATCTGCTCCACGAGCCGCAACAGCGGGTCCGCGTTCCACGGCCAAGCGACGCTGGGCGGCACAAACTGAGCGATCGCCGTGGCATTGGCGCGCATCACCGAAAGCCCCAGGTCAAACATCGGGTTCCCCCCGGCCGGCGGCGGGCCGAACGGCAGCCACGCCAAGCCGGGGTAGATGTCGCGCGCGTCCAAACGCGCCACGTCGGCGACCTCTTTCCAAAACACCTCGAGCGCGTCGCGCGCGGCGCTGCGGCCGCCCTCGGCATAAGCGCTGGCGAGCACCGCCGCATTCATGGCGCCCGCGCTGGCCGCCGAGATCGAGGCGATCTCAAGCCCGGGCTCGTCAAGCAGGCGGTCAAGCACCCCCCAGGTGTAAGCGCCATGGGCCCCGCCCCCTTGTAGGGCAAGCTCGATCGGGATGGCTCGGGTCATGGCGAAGGCTCCTCACTCAGTCGATCATGAAGTGTACGCGCGCACCCTATCGCACGCGGGTTGTTGACGGCAACGCGACCAAACGCGGCATGCCCGCCGAGCGTTGGCCGGCGTTGTGCAAAGCGCCCGGATCAGGCAAGGCAAGGGGCACGAGAAAGGCTTTGCCGCGATGTTATCCCGCCTATCCCCCACACGCCTGGGCATCGCCCTGATGCTCCTTGGCATGTTGATGTTTTCCGTCAATGACGTGATCGGCAAATGGCTGGTGGCCACCTATCCGGTGGTCCAGGTGCTCGCCATCCGCAGTCTGGCGGCCATGGCGATCTTGCTCGTCCTGATCTGGCGGTCGGGCGGCTTCAAGACCCTCATCCAAGTGGAGCGCCCAGGCCTGCAGGCGACCCGCGTCGCCTTGTCCTCGCTTGAAGTGGCGATGTTTTACACTGCGGTTGTCTACTTGCCACTCGCCGACGTGATGACCTACTGGCTCGCTGCGCCCATCTATGTGGCGGCGCTGTCGCCGTTCTTGTTGGGCGAACGGGTCGGCTGGCGCCGATGGACGGCGATCGTCATTGGCTTCATCGGCGTCGTCATCGCGCTCGATCCCTCCAGCGCCACCTTGTCGACACCGGCGCTGATTTCCATCGTGGGCTCGCTGTGCTTCGCGTTCATGGTGATGTCGGGCCGCAGCTTGCGCGGCACGCCGGATTTGACGCTGGTGTTCTGGCAAACCATCGGCGCGGCGCTCGTGGGTCTTGTCGGACTGCCGTTCTTCGGCTTCGTGACGCCGTCGGTTGGCGATTTCGCCCTGTTGTCGCTGCTCGGCATCGTGGCGATGGTCGCCCATGTGTGCGTCAACCGCTCCTTGAAGCTCGCCGACGCGTCCACGGTCATTCCGTTCCAGTACACGCTTTTGATCTGGGCGGTAGTGTTCGGTTATCTGGTCTTCGGCGATATTCCCCGCCCCGCGGTGATCATTGGCGGCGCCATCATCGTCGCGTCGGGTCTGTTCATCTTCTTCCGCGAAAAGAAGGTGAAGGGCGAGGCAACCGGGATGGCTGGCGAAGACGTGGTGTGAGGTTCAGCGCGCACGCGCGTCCCGCACCGCAGTTCGTCAGGCCTGCGCCGGTTCGCGTGTGATCGCCGCAACCAAACGGGCGACGCCATCGGCCACCGCGCCGTCATTCGACACCTCGATCACCTCGGCGTCGGCCGGCAACGGCGGATCCTCGCGCTCCAGCCGCCGCTCGATCTCGGCCACCGTCTCGCGACCGCGCGCCACCAGTCGGTCAAGCAGCGCCGCCCGCGGCGCCGTCACCTTGACTACCCGCACCTGGGCCCGGCCCGCGCGTTGATAGCGCTCAAGCGCGGCATCGACGGCCGCCCGCGAGCCGTTGGCGATCATGGTGAGGCCGTGGGCCAGGTCGGCGTCGAGCCGGGCCGGCAGGCCATAGTCGAGGCCATGGGCGTGCCAGGTGAGCGCGAATGCGCCTGCGGCGTGCGCTGC
This sequence comes from Rhizobium sp. Q54, assembly GCA_943373055.1. Classification (GTDB taxonomy): domain Bacteria; phylum Pseudomonadota; class Alphaproteobacteria; order Rhizobiales; family Ancalomicrobiaceae; genus CALSBD01. The sequence continues at coordinate 669 of CALSBD010000495.1, read as the reverse complement.
CGCGAAAGCCTCGGGCGTCAGGCTGTCATGGTCCTCCGCGCCCGGATCGGGCGTGCGGGTGATCACCCGACGCACGAAGCGCACACCGTCCGCGTCGGCCAACGCGGCACGCGCGCCCATCATCAGCGTGTCCTTGCCCACGCCCGACGCGCCGACAACAAAAACCAACCGTCCGCCCATCACGCCACCACCCGCACCGGCGCCGCGGCGAGCTCGCTCACGTGCGCCACCCGGAACGGCGCCCCCGGCGCGTCCTCCACGAACAGCCCGAGGCGGTCGATCCTTAAGGGCTTGCCGTCAAACGGGGCGAAGCGGGCCTTCACCTCAGCCTCGAATGCCGGCGCGAGCGCGTCGGGCACCCGCCCGGTCAGCGTCATGTGAAATGCGAAGAACTCCATCACGTAGGGATAGCCGTACCGGCGCAAATAGGCGATCTGCCGGTCGGTCAGTCCGCCGGCCGCGCGCTTGGCCACATCGGCTTCCGTTGGCGGAGTGCGCACCGCGTCAAACACACCGCGCGTGGCCGTCTCCAGCTGGGTCAGCGCCTCAAGCGGCTCATCGGGCACAAGGGCGAAAAAGCCGTGGTGGCGGCGCACGATCGCGCGCGGGATGACGACCATGGGCGTGCGCGCGGCAAAGCTATCCAAGGCGGCGGTGATCGCCGGCAGC
>CALSBD010000494.1:0-3108 GCA_943373055.1 Rhizobium sp. Q54 | reverse complement strand
TCCCCTTGCCCAAGGACAGCGCCGACGTGGTGGTGGTCCATCAGGTGCTGCACTTCCTCGCCGATCCGCAAGCGGTGCTCAAGGAAGCCGCCCGCATCCTGCGCCCTGGCGGCCGGCTGTTGGTGGTCGACTTCGCGCCGCATGATTTGGAGTTTCTGCGCGACGAGCACGCCCACCGGCGCCTTGGCTTTTCCGATGGCGAGCTCAGCCGGCTGTTCTCGAATGCCGGCCTTGAGACCGCCTCGCTCACGCATCTGGCGAGCCCGGGCCACGCCCGCCTCACCGTCACGCTGGGCCTCGCCCGCGACACCCGCATTCAATCTGATTTGATCCCGCGCTCTTTGGAGACCGTCGCATGAACCGGCTCAATCGTCCGCTCCGGACCAATCGCAATCTTGTCTATTCGGGCAATGCCGGGCGTGGGGCGTCGCTGTCGGCGTCCGAACTCGGCGTGTCGTTCGAGTTCTTCCCGCCGAAGAACGACAAGATGGAGGAAAGCCTGTGGGCGTGCGTGGAGCGCCTGGCGCCGCTCAGCCCCGACTTCGTGTCGGTCACCTATGGCGCCGGCGGCACGACGCGCGAGCGCACGCACTCCACCTTGGCCAAGATCGTCAAGGAGACGAGCTTGAAGCCGGCCGGTCACCTCACCTGTGTGGCGGCCACCAAGGCGGAAGTCGACTCGGTGATTCAGGGCTATTACGACATCGGCGTACGCCACATCGTGGCGTTGCGCGGTGATCCGCCGACCGGTGTCGGCACGCGCTATGAGCCGCACCCGGACGGCTATCAATCGTCGATCGATCTGGTGGCGGCCATCAAGAAGGTCGGCGACTTCGAGGTGACGGTGTCGGCCTATCCCGAGCGGCATCCCGAATCGATCGATTGGCACGCCGATATCGACATGCTCAAGCGCAAAGTGGATGCCGGGGCGGATCGGGCGATCACCCAGTTCTTCTTCGATAACGAGCTGTTCGAGCGGTATCTGGAGCGCGTGCGGCGCGCGGGCATCTACATCCCGATCGTGCCGGGCATCGTGCCGGTGCATAATTTCGTGCAGGTCGCAAGCTTCGCCAAGCGTACCGGCGCCTCGGTGCCCGCCTGGCTCGCCACCCGCTTCGAAGGCCTTGAAGACGATCCGCGCACCCGCGAACTGGTGGCGGCGGCGGTGGCGGCCGAGCAGGTGATGGACCTCATCGACCGGGGTATCACCGACTATCACTTCTACACCATGAACCGCGCCGACCTCGTCTACGCGATTTGCCATTTGCTGGGGCTTCGCCCGCATCAGCCGGCCGCGTTGGCTGTCGAAGCGGCCTGATCGACCGACACCCAACACCCGGGGCGCCTCTTGCGAGGCGCTCCAACGCGTTTTTCGGTTCGCCCCCTGATTGAAGGTTTTCCCATGACCGCTGTTTCGTCGCCCGTCCTTGCCGCCCTGACCGCCGCCGCGCGCGAGCGCATTCTCGTCATCGACGGCGCCATGGGCACGATGATCCAGCGGCACACTTTGTCGGAGGCGGACTATCGCGGCGAGCGCTTCAAGGACTGGCCGCGCGACGTGAAGGGCAATAACGACCTCCTCACGCTGACCCAGCCGGCGATTATTGAGGCCATCCACAAGGCCTATTTCGATGCCGGCGCGGATATCGTGGAGACCAATACGTTCTCCTCCACCACGATCGCGCAGGCCGACTACGGCATGGAAGAGCTCGCTTATGAGCTCAACCTGGAGGGCGCGCGGGTGGCCAAGCGGGCGGCCGAGGCGTCGATGCGTGAGTACCCCTCGCGGCCGCGCTATGTGGCCGGCGCGCTTGGCCCCACCAACCGGACCGCGTCGATCTCGCCCGATGTGAACAATCCCGGCTACCGGGCCGTGACGTTCGACGAACTCAAGACCGCCTACGCCGAAGCTGCGCGCGGCCTCATCGAAGGTGGCGCTGACCTTCTGCTCGTAGAAACGATCTTCGACACGCTCAATGCCAAAGCGGCGTTGTTTGGGATTGACGAGGTGTTCGAAGAGATCGGCCGCACCTTGCCGGTGATGATTTCGGGCACGATCACCGACCTGTCGGGTCGCACGCTGTCGGGCCAGACGACGGAAGCGTTCTGGTACGCGCTGCGCCACGTCAAGCCGTTCTCCATCGGGCTCAACTGCGCGCTCGGCGCCAAGGAGATGCGCGCCCACATCGCTGATCTGTCGCGCATCGCCGACACGCTGGTGTGCGCCTATCCCAATGCCGGCCTCCCCAATGAGTTCGGCCTTTACGACGAGCGGCCCGAAGCCACCGCTGAGATGATCGGCGAGTTCGCGCGCTCCGGCCTCGTCAACATTGTCGGCGGCTGTTGCGGCACCACGCCAGACCACATCCGCGCGATCGCCGACGCTGTCAAGGGTGTTGCCCCGCGCGCGTTGCCGACCATCGAGCCGCTGATGCGGCTGTCGGGCCTGGAGCCGTTCGTCAAGACGAAGGAAATCCCGTTCGTCAATGTGGGCGAGCGCACCAACGTGACCGGGTCGGCGCGCTTCCGGAAGCTGATCCGTGAGGGCGACCTGACCGCGGCGCTTGATGTGGCCCGCCAGCAGGTGGAGGCCGGCGCGCAGATCATCGATGTCAACATGGACGAGGGCTTGCTCGACAGCCAAAAGGCGATGGTCGACTTCCTCAATCTGATTGCCGCGGAGCCTGATATCGCCCGCGTGCCGGTGATGATCGACAGCTCCAAGTGGTCGATCATCGAAGCGGGCCTGAAGTGCGTCCAGGGCAAGCCGATCGTCAACTCCATCTCGCTCAAGGAAGGCCACGAGGCGTTCGTTGCGCAGGCACGGCTCGTCAAGCGCTATGGCGCCGCGGTCGTCGTGATGGCGTTTGATGAAAAGGGCCAGGCCGACACGCTGGCGCGCAAGATCGAGATCTGCCAGCGGTCCTACGACATCCTGGTCCATGAGGTGGGCATCGCGCCGGAAGACATCGTGTTCGACCCCAACGTCTTCGCGGTCGCGACCGGTATCGCCGACCATGACAATTATGGCGTCGACTTTATTGAGGCGACCCGGTTTATCCGCACCCACCTCCCCCACGCGCATGTGTCGGGCGGCGTCTCGAACCT
>CALSBD010000493.1:0-3133 GCA_943373055.1 Rhizobium sp. Q54 | reverse complement strand
CCGGGGCGGCGCCGCCCCTCCCTAGGGCGGCGGCCTCGTGCGCGCGCGCATCTATGCCAGCTTACATCAAGGCGCGCTTACCGTGTCATGACAGGATTGAGAGCGTGTGCCCGTTGCCTCAGGCCGCGAAGCAGCGCTTGAGTGCGTCGAGGGCAGCGACGCGCGCCTCGGGCGATTGAAACGCCTGCCGCTCCAAGCGATCAGCGGCGTATTCCACCACGTGGCCGGACGCGAGACGGACAGCGAGCTCGGAGCCGGTGACCTGCACGGCCGACACGCTCGGCAGCGCCTGGAAGGTCTCGATGAGCAAGGTGGTCATTTCTTGGACGTTGAGATGCGGCTTGGCGATCAACGCGCCATGGGTACTCGATTGCATTGGATTTCCTCCCCGGTTATCCCGGGACACACACTGCGGGAGCCCCTTTGCGGACGGCTTAACGTGCCGGTCAAGGGCCGATGAATTTCGCGAACATGGTTTCCAATCGTGAAGGAATTCTGGCAAGCGCCCCCTCACCATCGGATAAAGGCCGTGTTAGAAGCCCGCACCTGAATGAAGGTTAAACGGCGCGGTCGGGTCACGGTCTCGCGTCGGCACGCGACAAGGGGATCGTCATGCAGTTGAAGGGCAAGGTCGCCATCGTCACCGGCGGCGCCAAGGGCATTGGCCGGGCGATCGCCAAGCGCTACCTCGAAGAGGGCGCCAAGGTCGCCATTGGCGATATCGACGAGGCGGCGGCGCAGGCCACGGTGCGGGAGCTCGAATCGCTGGGCGCGATTGAGTACATCCACGCCGACGTCAGCGAGCGGCTTGATGCGAAGAACCTGGTCGCGCAGACGCTGGATCGGTTCGGCGACGTGGATATCCTCGTCAATAATGCCGGCATCATACACACCGCCGACTTTCTGGATCTCACCGAGGCCGACTTCGACCGGGTCATCAAGGTCAATCTGAAGGGGGCGTTCCTGGTCGGTCAATGCGTTGCCCGGCACCTGGTCGCCAAGGTGAAGGAGGGCGGCACGCCCGGCACCATCATCAACATGTCGTCGGTCAATGCCGTGTTGGCAATCGCCAATCAGGTGCCCTACTCGGTCTCCAAGGGCGGGCTTTCGTCGCTCACCAAGGTGATGGCGCTCGGTTTGGCGCCGCACGGCATCCGCGTCAACGCGATCGGGCCGGGCTCGATCATGACGGACATCCTGCAGGCGGTGAATTCCGACCCGGCGGCGAAGGCGCGTGTGATGTCGCGTACGCCGCTTGGCCGCATTGGCGAGCCTGATGAGATCGCCGCGATCGCCGTGTTCCTGGCGTCGGATAACGCCAGCTATATCACCGGACAGACCATCTATGCCGATGGCGGCCGCTTGCCGCTTAACTACGTGATGCCGCCTAAGCCCGCGACCTGAAGCCCGGGACCGATCTCACTCGGCGGCCTCAACCCCGCCGAGGCCACGGGCGCCGGCCTGAAATTGCAGGCGGGCAAGTTTCGCATAGAGGCCACCGCGCGCCAGCAGGCCCTCGTGGGTGCCTTCTTCCACCACCGCGCCGTCATCAATGACGAGGATGCGATCGGCCTTGAGCACGGTCGCTAGGCGATGGGCGATCACCAGCGTGGTGCGCCCTTCCATCAGCCGCTCCAGCGCGGTCTGCACCACCTGCTCGCTTTCGGCGTCGAGCGCGGAAGTGGCCTCGTCGAGCAGCAGGATCGGCGCGTCCTTGAGGATCGCGCGGGCAATGGCGATGCGCTGGCGTTGGCCACCCGAGAGGGTGACACCGCGCTCGCCCACCGTGGTGGCATAGGCGTCCGCCAGCTTGGCGACGAACTCATCGACGAGCGCGAGGCGGGCCGCTTCAATGACCTCAGCGTCGGTCGCGTCCGGACGGCCGTAGCGGATGTTTTCCAGGATCGAATTGGCGAACACCACGGTGTCCTGCGGCACGATGGCGACACGGGCCCGCGCGGCGATGGGATCGCAGGTCTTAAGGTCCACCCCGTCGATGAAGACGGTGCCGCGCTTGGGATCATAAAAGCGCAAGATCAAATGGAACACGGTCGACTTGCCCGCACCCGAGGGGCCGACGAGGGCGACCGTTTCGCCCGGTTTGATCGCCATGGAGACATTGCCGAGGATGTCGCGGTCCGGTGCGGACGGATAAGCGAACGCCACCGTCTCAAAGCGCACCTCGCCGCGCGGCGCGGGCAACGCGACCGGGTTAGGCGGCGCTTTGATGTCGGGCTCGGTGGCCAACAGCTCCGTGAGCCGCTCGGCCGCACCCGATGCTTGCGCCACTTCCGACCACACTTCGGAGACCGCGCCGAGACCGCCAGCGGCGAACACCGAATAGAGCACGAACTGCGACAAGGTGCCCGGTGTCAGACGGCCGGCCAACACGTCGGTCGCGCCGATCCACAGCACCACCACGACCGAGCCGAACACCAGGAAGATGGCAATCGCGGTCAACAAGGAGCGGGCGAGCATGGAGTCACGCGCCGCGTTGAATGCCTTCTCCACCCCACCGGCATAGCGCCGACCGGCGTGGCCCTCGTTGGTGAAGGCTTGCAAGGTGCGCACGGCGCCGATCGATTCGGAGGCATAGGCCGAGGCATCGGCGAGCGTGTCTTGCGCCAGGCGCGACTTGCGCCGCACGGTGCGGCCAAACACGATCAACGGCAGCACGATGAAGGGGATGGCGACAAGCACGAAGGCGGACAGCCGCGGGCTGGTGAGCACCATGGCCGAGACCGCGCCGACCACCAACAACATGTTGCGCAGCGCGAATGAGGCCGTGGAGCCGACGGTCGATTTGATCTGCGTGGTGTCGGCCGTCAGCCGCGAGACGATCTCGCCCGATTGAGCGGTATCGAAAAACGCCGGCGATAGCTTGGTGACGTGAGCGAACACATCGGCGCGCAAGTCGGCGACCACGCGCTCACCGAGCCACGTGACAAGATAATAGCGGGCGGACGAAAACACCGCGAGGGCGGCGGCCACGGCCAATAGCCACATGAAATAGCTGTCGATCAGCGACGTATCTGAGCCGGCAAAGCCATGGTCGATCATGCGACGCACGGCGGTGGGCAGTGCCAAGGTCGCGGCGGCCGCGGCCACCAGAGCAATCAGGGCTGCGATCAAG
>CALSBD010000492.1:0-3135 GCA_943373055.1 Rhizobium sp. Q54 | reverse complement strand
AGCGGTTCGATGAAGCCTATGAGCAAGCCCAGGCAAAACTGGCGGAAGCCGCGGAGGCGTTGGGGGCCGGCGGCACCGCGGCCGATCAACTGGCGCTGGGCACGGCGCGCTATCGTCTCGCTAACGGGCACCTTTATCTTGAAGAGCACCTGTCGGGTGACGATGAGGCCAAGCCCGAGGACATCCTCGCCGACTTCAAGGGCGCGGCGGATCTTGCGGCAGGGGTGGCGCATCCGGCGTCGGCCGAAGGTGGTAAGCTTGCCAGCGAAGTGATGGATCTGGCGGCGCGCCGCATCGAAAGCCGCAAGACCCAGGTCGCGGCCCTTGCTCAAGCACAAGGCGCGTTTGATACCGCGTTCACGTCCTTCACCAAGCACGCCGACGAGGCCGAGACCGCCGTGCAGGCGTCCATGGCCGCGGGCGTCAGCGCGTTTCAATGGACTGCGCTGGCCGGCACGATCGCCATCGCGCTCGTGATTGTGGCGGCCCTGGGGTTTGCCTGGTGGATGGCGGCGCGCACCAAGCGGCTTGTCTCCGACCGGATCGGGCGCCTTGCCGACACCATGCGCTCGATGGCGAGCGGCAACGCGCGGGTGGAAATCCCCTCGTTGACGGCGAAGGACGAAATTGGCGACATGGCACGGGCGGCCGAGGTGTTTGGTCGCTATGCCAATGAGATCGCCCATCACGAAGAGGAGCGCCGGCAGATCGCCGAGCGCGCGGCCCGCGAGCGGACGGATCTGGCGCGCCAGTTCGAAGGCGAAGTGGGCGGCGCGCTGGAGATCGTCTTGGGCGCGGCGCGCGAGCTGTCGGCCACCGCCGACTCGCTGGCCGGCATCGTGGGCGAGAACAGCCGGCGCGCGGATGCGGCCGCGCAGGCCTCGTCGCGGGCCCGCGGCCACACCGGCGAAGTGGCGAGCGCCTCGGAGCATATCGCGACCTCCGCGCGGGATATCGCCGAGCGCATCAGCCAGGCGGGCCGGATCGTTGATGCCTCGGTCTCCAATGCCGAGCGCACCAATCAGGACGTCGCCTCGCTGTCGTCGGCGGCCGATCGCATCGGTCAGGCGGTTGATCTCATCCAGTCGATCGCCGACCAGACCAACTTGTTGGCGCTCAACGCGACCATTGAAGCGGCGCGCGCCGGTGAGGCCGGTCGCGGCTTCGCGGTGGTCGCCAGCGAGGTGAAGGCGCTCGCCAACCAGACGGCCAAGGCCACGGAAGAGATTTCCGCGCTGGTCGGCTCGATCCAGGGGTCGACCGGATCGACGGTGGCGGCCATCGACGAGGTGGCGCGCAATGTGGGTCGCATTCGCGAGATCGTCGGCGAAGTGGCGGCGGCGGTGGAAGAACAAGGCGGTGCCACCCGCGTGGTCTCTGACAGCGCGCGGTCGGCCGCTCTGGAGACCAACCGGGCCGGCGAGGAAGTGGCGGGCGTGCGCGAGGCCACCACGTCGGCGCGATCGGCCGCCGATCAGGTCGCCTCGGCTTCGTCGGATCTGACGCGGCAAGCCGAAATGGTCCGCAAGGCGGTCAACGCGTTCGTCAGCCGCGTCGCTGCGGCCTGAACGACCCGGTCGATCGCATTCCCTCACCTGAGCCTTTTGAACGCCGCTTTCGAGCGGCGTTCGTTTGTGTGGTGATGGCGGGCGCCAAGGCTCTTTTCTTCGCGCGCCGGCCATGCGAAACCGACATTGAAGCGTTCCAAACGAGACGAACGCGTGTGACGGAGGCGGACCGTGATCGTGGTGGCCGGCGAGGCATTGATCGACTTCATCCCGACGAAGACCGCCGCTGGCCAGACGGCCTACCGGCCGGCGTGCGGCGGCTCGCCGTTCAACGCCGCCGTCGGTATCGCCCGGCAAGGGGTGGCGGTGCAGTTCATGGGCGGGCTGTCGACCGACCTGTTCGGCGATCAGCTTGCCGCGTTTCTGGCGGCTTCCCAGGTGGGCACAGCGTTTGCCCCGCGCATGGCGCAGCCGACCACGCTCGCCTTTGTGTCGCTTGAGCACGAGGAGCCGCAGTACGCGTTCTTTGTCGAGAATACCGCCGCCCGGCTGTTCGATCCGGAGGCCATCGCGCTGCCGGCGGACGCCACCATGCTGCAGTGTGGCTCGATTTCACTGATTTCCGACCCGTTCGCCAGCCGCATGGCGCGCCTGTTCGTATCGCAAAAGGGCAAGCGGGTGCTGGGGCTCGATCCCAACATTCGCCCCGGCATGGTGGATGACGAGCCGGCCTATCGGGCGCGGCTGAAGGCGATGACGGATGTCGCCGACATTATCAAGATCTCGCGCGTTGACCTGGAGTGGCTGGCGCCGGACCAAACGCCGGCCGCGTGGGCGGCGGAGCGGATTGCCGACGGCGCGTCGCTGATCGTCGTGACGGCAGGATCGGAAGGCGCCACGGGCTATGGCCGCGGCTTCACGGTCGTGCAGCCGGTCGTCAAGGTCGGCGCCGTCGCCGACACGGTCGGCGCGGGCGACAGCTTCACGTCGGGCCTGTTGGCGAGCCTTGCCAAGCGCGGACTGTTGACGGTGGAGACCCTTGCGGGGCTCGATGAGGCGGCCGTGCGCGAGGCGCTCGCCTTCGCTGCCCGCGTGGCCGCTATAACTGTGACGCGGGCGGGTGCCGATCCGCCCTGGGCCCACGAGATGTGACAGGATCGCCTCCCCGCCCCTCGCGGGTGGCGATGGTGTTCAGCCGGCCGCGCGGCGCCGGCCCTCGCGACGGGGGCGACCGCCCTCTTCGGTCTGGCCGCTGCCGCGTTCGAACACGCGGCCGAGCTTCGTTTCCAAATGCGGGAACGGGTCCGACTTGTGCGGGATCGCCATGGCGCCAACAAAGTGGGCCTGGAACGCCGGCTCAATCGCCGTCTCGATCTTCTCGATGCGGGTGACCACATCGGCGATCTCGGCCCGCGACGCGGCATTGAGCAGGGCGATGCGTGCGCCGGTGCCCGCCGCGTTGCCCGCCGACGCGACATTGGTCAAATCGCAATCCGGGATCAGGCCGAGCACCATGGCGTAGGTAACGTCGATGTGGCTGCCGAACGCCCCGGCGAGCGTGATGCGGTCGACCGTCGAAGTGCCATAGCGATCCATCAACAACCGGATGCCGGCATAAAGCGCAGCC
>CALSBD010000491.1:0-3135 GCA_943373055.1 Rhizobium sp. Q54 | reverse complement strand
GATATTTTTGACCGGCTTTTTGTCCGCCGTGCGCCAGCCGTTCTTCTTCCAGCCGGTCATCCACTCCATGACGCCGCCGCGCACATAGTTGCTATCGGTGTAAAGGTCGATGGCGCAGGGGCGCGTCAGGGCCTCCAGCGCGGAAATCGCCGCCATCAGCTCCATCCGATTGTTGGTGGTGTCCGCCTCGCCGCCCTTCAGCTCGCGCTGGTGCTGGCCGTAGCGCAAGATGGCGCCCCAGCCGCCCGGGCCCGGGTTCCCCGAACAGGCCCCGTCGGTATAGATCGTCACCCGCGTCATCGCGCGCGTTCCTTCATCGCAGGCCATAGTCGCTGATCGCGCGGACTTGCCGGTGAAAGCGCAGTTTGCGGTGATATTCGAGCGGGTCCTTCGGCTTGACGAGCGCGCCGGGCGGCACGTTGAGCCAATCGTAAAGCCGAGTCAGCAAGAACCGCAGCGCCGCGCCCCGGCACAGCGTGGTGAACGCCGCCCGCTCCGCCTCCGACAGCGGCCGCACCGCCTCATAAGCCGTGAGGAACGCGCGCCCCTTGGTGATGTTGAAGGCGAAATCCACTTCAAAGCACCATGCATTCAGACAGATCGCCACGTCATAGGCATAGGCGTCCGTGCAAGCGAAGTAGAAGTCGATGAAGCCCGACAGCTTCGGCCCAATGAAAAAGACGTTGTCGGGAAACAAATCCGCGTGGATCACCCCCGTTGGCAAGTCGCGCGGCCAGATCGCCTCCAGCGCGTCGAGCTCGGCGGCGACATCGGCGCCAAGGCCCGGCTGCACCTCGTCGGCGCGGTCCTTGGCGCGGTTGAACAGCGGCCGCCACCCGGCCACCGACAGCGCGTTGACCCGGCTCATGGTGAAGCCCGCGCCGGCCGCGTGCAGGCGGGCGAGATCCGTGCCGAGCGCCGCGCAATGCGCCGCGCTCGGCCGCTTCACGCCCATGCCTTCCAGGAACGTCACGATCACCGCCGGCCGCCCCGCCATCGTGCCCAGCGCCACGCCCGCGCGCGTCTTGACGGGGAGGGGGCAGTTGATGCCGTGGGTCGCCAAATGCTCCATCAGGCCGAGGAAGAACGGCAAATCGGCCGGGTCGACCCGCTTTTCATACAGCGTGAGGATGAAGAAGCCGCGCGTGGTGTGCAGGAGAAAGTTGGAGTTCTCCACGCCTTCCGCGATCCCCTTGGCCGACAGAACATCGCCAATGTCATAGGCGGCGACAAAGCGGCGCAGGTCGTCGTCGGCGATCTCGGTGTAAACGGCCATCGCGATCAGGCCGCCGCGCCGGCGCGCAGTTCACGCGGCAGGTTGAACACGATCGACTCGTCCGCCGTCCGCACGGTTTCCAGCCGGATCGTATAGCGCGCGTCAAAGGCGGCGATCACTTCCTCAACCAGCACCTCCGGTGCGGAGGCCCCCGCGGTGATGCCGATGCGGCGAATGCTGGCCAGTTGATCCCAGTTGAGATCATCGGCGCGCTGGATCAGCACGGCCACCGGGCAGCCCTCCCGCTCGGCCACCTCGCGCAGGCGCTGCGAGTTGGACGAGTTGGGCGCGCCCACCACGATGACGGCGTCGACACCGCTCGCCAGCGCCTTCACGGCCTGTTGGCGGTTGGTGGTGGCATAGCAAATATCTTCCTTGTGCGGCCCGGCGATGAGCGGAAAGCGCGCCTTCAACGCGGCGATTACATCGGCGGTGTCGTCAACCGACAAGGTTGTTTGAGAGGTATAGGCAAGGGCCGCCGGATCGGCCGGCTCGGCCAGCGTGGCCACGTCGGCGGCCGTCTCGATCAGCGTCACCGCACCGGCGGGCAACTGGCCCATGGTGCCCAGCACCTCCGGATGGCCGGCATGGCCAATGAGAATGACGTGACGCCCCTTCTTGTAATGAATTTCGGCTTCCCGGTGCACCTTGGTCACCAGCGGGCACGTCGCGTCGAGGTGAAACAGCCCGCGCAGCCGCGCCGTCTCCGGCACCGACTTCGGCACGCCATGGGCGGAGAAGATCACCGGCTGGTCGGTGTCGGGGATCTCGTCGAGCTCTTCGACGAACACAGCCCCCTTTGCCTTCAGGCTGTCGACGACAAACCGATTGTGCACGATCTCGTGGCGCACATAGACCGGCGCGCCGAACTTCTCGAGCGCCAGCTCAACAATCTGGATCGCCCGGTCAACGCCAGCGCAAAAGCCGCGCGGCGCGGCCAACAGGATATCCAGGGGCGGCTTGTCCATCGTCATGTCCCTTCGCGGACCTCAACCGATTTCACCACCATTGGGACGCCCACGCGGCGCAAGTCAAGTTGGACAAACACGTCCCATTGGCCAAGGTGGGCGTCGGTGTCACACCGTCGTGATAGTGTTTGCCACGCAAGTGCCATGGACATCATGTTGCATCCCACCGGTAACCGCAGCAAAGTGCCGCGCGAAACCAGCCGCCGCGGATCCCAAGGGTCCGCCGCTAACCGTCAAGGAACCTCGCGTCCATGTTCGACCGCCGTCAGTTCATCGCGTCCACCGCCGCGCTCGGCCTCGTGCCCGCTTTTGCCACCGCGGCCTTCGCCCAGGACACCAAGGTCGACGTGGCGGAGCTGATGAAGCCGGGTCCGCTGCCCGAGAAGGTGCTGGGTGCCGAAACCGCCCCAGTCACCATCGTCGAGTACGCCTCGATGACGTGCGGCCACTGCGCCAATTTCCATAACCGCACCTTGCCGCACATCAAGAAGACCTACATCGAGACCGGCAAGGTGCGCATGATCTTCCGTGAGTTCCCGCTCGATCCGGTGGCTGCCGCCGTGTCCATGCTCGCGCGCTGCGCGCCGGAGGAGAAGTATCACGACGTGGTGTCGGTGTTTTTCGAGACCCAGGGCACCTGGGCGCGCGCTGAAAACATCGTGGCGTCGCTGCGCCAGGTCAGCCTGCAGCTGGGTTTCACACAGGAAACCTTCAACGCGTGCTTGACGAATCAGACGCTTCTGGATGGCGTGAACGCGGTGAAGGTGCGTGGCGAGACCCAGTTCAAGGTCACGTCGACACCGACCTTCTTCATCAACGGAACCATGTATCGCGGGGCCTTGTCGGTCGAGGAATTCGACAAGATCCTCGAGCCGCTTGTGAAGGGCTAAT
>CALSBD010000490.1:0-3139 GCA_943373055.1 Rhizobium sp. Q54 | reverse complement strand
TCGGTTGCGCGCGGTCAGCTATGATCCAGCGACCAAGCGGCTCACCGCGGAGGGCCGTGTGGGTGGGGCCGGGCAGTGCGGTTTCGCCGCGCGCTGGGTATGGCGCGACCATGCCTTCGCGCTCGATTGGATGCGCGCGGAAAAGCCGTGTGGCGCCAAAGGCTCATCGGCCAAATGGCCGGTCGTCTATGGCAAGCCCTGACGAGGCGCACGATACCCTTGTCTTTTGAGGATCGGGATCACCGCTGGTTAACGGTCTCCCGTGATCGGGTCTGGCTTGATACCTCGTTGTAACCATCCCTGTTGCAGGCTGTGACGTTCGAAGCGCGAACCTTGAAATGGCGGCGCGCGGGAGTTCGCGGCAGGATGACGCATTGGTTGCCATGGCTCAGGGGGATCGCGTGGACGGTGGGGCTCAGCTACCTCCTCGCCTGGAGCCTGTTGTTCTGGTTTCTCTATGATGGTGACTTGATCCGCCAAACCAGTGCGTGTGAGCCGATCTTGGTGTTTGAGCTCTCAATGTGGCGTTGTCAGACGGGCACGTGGATCGATTTTCTCGCCGGCGCGCTGAATCTTATCTTGGCCATGACCGTGTGGGCGCCCGCGTTCACGCTCTATGTCAGCCACGATCCATCCTATTGGACGGTGGTGATGCCGATCTACACCGCCCATGCGGTTGGCTTACCAAGCTCGATCTACGTGCTGTTGCGCGCGGCGACGCGCATGCTCGACGCCCGGCGCGGGTGACAGCACCGGTTGCGTTGATCACATTGACGTCACGCGTCTGGCGCATCATGGTCAGATGATGACCATCGAGACCCAGACGAATCCACCCCAGCGCCGGACCTCCCGGGCCTTCAACCTGCCCAACATGCTGACCTATGGTCGCATCGCGGCGGTGCCGTTGGTGGTCGGCTGCTTGTATTGGTCGACGATCCTGCAAGGCGGCTTGTGGCTACGCTGGGTCGCGGTGGCGTTGTTCGTGGCGGCGGCGGTCACCGATTATTTCGACGGCTATCTGGCGCGCGCCTGGGCGCAGACCTCCGCGATCGGCCGCATGCTGGACCCAATCGCCGACAAGCTGCTGGTCGCGGCCGTGTTGTTGATGCTGGCGGCGGATAATGTGATCAAGGGCTGGTCGTTGTGGGCCGCCATCATCATCCTGTGCCGGGAAATTTTGGTGTCGGGCTTGCGGGAATATTTGGCCGAGCTACGGGTGTCGGTTCCCGTCACCAAGCTTGCCAAATGGAAGACCGCCTTGCAGCTGGTGGCGGTCGGGTTTCTGGTCGCCGGTCCGGCAGGGGATCAGGTGCTGCCGTACACCACGGAGACCGGGATTGTGTTGCTTTGGGTCGCGGCGATTTTGACGCTCTACACCGGCTATGATTATGTCCGCGCCAGCGCGCGGCATCTGGTGGATGATTAGACCCACCTCACGCGGTCATTGGGGGTAGCTGTGGCGGACGTGAAGGTCGTCTATTTCGCATGGGTTCGGGAGCGCATGGGGCGGGCGAGCGAGATCGTCACCGTGCCCGATGGCGTGACCACGGCTGGCGCCTTCGTGGATTGGCTTGCCACCCAAGGCGAGGAGCATGCCTACGCGCTGGAGCGGCCCGAGGTGATCCGCATCGCGCTGGATCAGGTGCATGCCGAGCGCGACGAGCCGCTCAATGGCGCGCGCGAGATTGCCTTGTTCCCGCCCATGACCGGCGGCTAAAGCGCGGGTCGATCGGATCGCATCAAGTCCGTGCGCGCGGCCTGTGATTTCTCGTCCGCTTTTCCAAGACTGTACTGCCGAGACCTGGGCGTGCGCGCCCACGCCCGTTATTCGGCGGCCCAGGCGGGTGTTGGCATAGCGGCCAGAACCACACGATTGCGGCCATCCCGCTTGGCGGCGTAGAGCGCGTCATCGGCGCGCTGGTGGCACTGTTCGAGCGCCTCGCCTGGGATCCACTGGGCAACGCCCAGACTAATGGTGGCGGGAACGCGCTGGCCGCCGAAGCGGATGTCCAGCCCCTCGACCGCCTGACGCAACCGCTCGGCCACGATGAGCGCGCCATCCAGTGGGGTCTCGGGCAAAAGCACGCCGAACTCCTCGCCGCCGAGCCGACCGACCAGATCGATCTTATCGCGCAAGCCCGATGTGATCGCCTCGGCCACGTCCTTGAGCACGCGGTCGCCCGCCAGGTGGCCGAAGGTGTCGTTGATGCCCTTGAAGCGATCCAGATCAAACAGGATGAAGGTCACCTCGTGGCCATAGCGGCGCGACCGGAGGAACTCCGCGCGCATGCAATCGAGGAATGAGCGCCGATTGAACGTGCCGGTCATGTCATCGACGGAGGCTTGACGGCGCAGCTCGGCTTCCAGCTCGGTGCGATGGTGCACTTCTTCGGCGAGCTCGGCGCGCGCCTTCTCGGTCTCGTCGGCGAGGTAAGCGAGTTCGCCGGCCTGCTTTTCCAGCTCAGCATTGAGGTAAACGAGCTTGGAGCGCTGTTGCTCAAGGCCCTGGTTGGCACGCACCAGTTCGCCGATGTCGGTGAAAGTAGCGACCAGCCCGCCCTCGAACGGCGCGATCGACATACGATAGACGTTGGGGTGAACCGGGTGCTTGAGGTCGAAGGTCTGGGCTTGACCCGATTTGAGCACCTCCGCTCCGCGCCGATAGAAATGCTCTTCCATCGCCGGGAAGGTCGCGCGCACCGAGCGGTCGACCAGTGATTGGTCAGGCAGCCCGGCGATGCGGGCGACCAGCCGATTGGCCGCGATGAAGGTGAAATCGATCGCGTCGCCGTTCTTGTCATAGACGGGCGCGACGGCGGCGATGCCGGCGGGGCTGGCTTCGAGGATTGCGTGGACGAGATTGTGCTGCAGGCGCAAGGGGCGGTTATAGAGGAAGACCTGCACGCTGCCGTCGGGCATCTCCACCGGCAGGATCAGCCGTTCAAGCTGATGCACCAGCGTGGTGATGACTGCCCGTTGGCGAATGAGACGCGGCCGGCGATGGGCAGCGGCGGCCAGACATTCCGACAGGAGGGCTTGCGCGGTGTCGCCCTCGATTTCGCTCAGCAGCAAGCCCGTGAGGTCATAGCCGAGCACCCGGGCGAATTCCTCGCCATAGGACGCCAGCAAGAAGTCGTGT
>CALSBD010000489.1:0-3140 GCA_943373055.1 Rhizobium sp. Q54 | reverse complement strand
GGAGGTCACGGTGTTCGGCTCCCGCTGGGAGGGTTTGCGGCGGTTCATGTCGACCGTTCCTGCCGGCGTGACCTGTCGGCTCAATACGCCCGACGCGCTCCACGCGGCTGTCTTGGACGCTGACGTCGTGGTGGGGGCGATCCTCATCTCCACCCATGACACGCCTCCGATGATCCCCGAAGCCTGGGTCCGCGACATGCGCAAGGGGTCCGTCATCGTCGACGTCACGTGTGGCTATGGCAGCGGCTACATGCCGAGCTTTGATCAACTCACCACCTATGATGCTCCCTTCTATGAGCGTCATGGCGTCCTTCACTGCAAGATCGACGCGATGCCGGCCTCCGTGCCCACCACGGCGGCGGAGGCGACCAACAGCAATGTCTGGCGGTTCCTGTTGGCCATGGCCGACGGCATTCACGCGGGGACAGGCGATCCGGTGGCGCTCGCTGGTCAGGTGGTGGCCAACTACGCGGTCGTCCATCCGGAGGTGATCCGTCACCTGGAGATGGCGCAAGGACGCTAGGCCGATGTCGTACCGCGACCGCGCCGCCATCTACACCGTCGAGTATCAAGAGAGCCGTGATCTCCCCTTCGTTCTGTCGCTAATCGGGGATCGCGTGCGCCACGTGATCGAGATGCCGTGTGGGGCAGGGCGCTTATCGCGACACCTCGCGCCGCGCGTCGAGCGGCTTGATGTGGTCGACCTTGAGCCGGATATGGTCGCGCGCGCGGTCGACAGCGCGCGGCGGACGAGCCCGTCAACCCGCGTCGAGGGCCATGTCCAGGACATGCGTGAGCTCTCCCTGCCGGACGCGAGCGGGGCCGATTTGGCGATCATTCCCCGTGAGGCGCTGCAATTGGTGCCGCCGGAGGACGGGCGCCGCGTGCTGGCCGCTGTCGCGGGTCACCTCGCGGTGGGCGGCCGGTTGTTGGTCGATTTGGCCACCTTTACCGGGGTGAGCGATCCGCCCGATCCCGACTACTTCAAGCCTCGCATGCCCTTTGAGGTGTGGAGCGAAGATTGGGTTCGCGCCCTGCCAGACGGGCGCGTGCTGCGCCGGGCGTCGAAGCAAAGCGAGGTGCCCGGGGCGATCCACTTTGAGATGAAATACAGCCTCGGGTCGGATTTCGAACAGCAATGGTCGTCATCAATGACGCTTTATCGCTATAGTTGCACCTGGATAGACGAGAGTGTACCAACCGGCCTGCGGCTTGAGCATGTCTATGGGGGCTATGATCGGTCCTCGCCGGGTCCCGCGTCGCGCCGCCTGTTGGCTCTCTACGTCAAGTCCACGTCTTGATGAGGCGGTGTCGTCATGAGCGCGTCACGGGTCGGCCAGACAGAAATCGTCGTGCTGTTCACGGCGTTTATCGCCACTGCCTATGGGTTTGGCATTTATCTGTTTCCGGCTCTTGTTGAATCGATCCGCCGTGATCTTGATTTCTCTTACGCGACCTTGGGCTTGATCACCGGGCTGGTGCAGGCGGGGTTTTTGGTGTCCTCGGCGCTGGCGGGGCTGTTGACCCTGCGGTTTGGCGCCATCCCGCTGATCCTCGGATCGATCTTGGCGTGCGCCATCGCGCTCGCGGGCCTTGCCTTTGCCCAGTCCATTTTCGTGCTGGCCGGATTGTTGATCGTGCTGGGCGCCGCGGCATCGTTGATTTGGGTGCCAATGGTGGAGGTGTCCCGCCTCATCATCGAGCCGCGCCACCGCGGCAAGGCGCTCGGCCTGATGTCGTCGGGGACGAGCTATGGGGTGTTCATCAACAGCTTGCTGCTTGCCAGCGTGTTGCCGGTCTTGGAGTGGCGCGCGCTGTGGATGATCACGGCCGGGGTGGCCGGCGCGCTGGCGATCTATGCCTTTATTCGGCTGGCGCCGCTCAGTCGCGCTGCCCGCACGGAGGCGTCGACGGCGGGCGCGCCGCGGACCGGCTTTTGGGCCCGAGCCGCGGCCCTGCCCAAGGGGCTCGTCGGGCTCATCCTGTTCATGATGTTTCTCAATGGCTTCTCGTGCATGCCGTTCCAGACTTACCTGTCGGCTTACCTGATCGGCGAGATGGGTGTGGCCGACACGCGGGCGGCGTCGGCCTGGGGCTTGATTGGGCTTGTGGGCATGGGGAGCGGCGTTCTGATGGGGGCGGTCGCCGACCGCATCACCATCCGGCGCGGCTTGATCGTCACCTATGTTGTCTTGTCGATCGCAGTGGCGGCGCTGTTGACGGTGTCGGTCGGCGACATTGCCGACCCGTCGGTTCAGCTCGGTTTGGTCACGCTGGCGTCGGTGGCGTTCGGTCTGTCGTTTTACGCCATTTATGGGTTGGTACCGGCCTATATCAGCCACCGCTTCGGTGATGGCACTGCGGCGCTGGTGTTCGCATTTGGCAATGTGGCCGCCGGGCTCGGCGGTATGGCCGGCAACCTCGCTGGCGGGTTTGGCAAGGACCTGCTCGGTTCGTTTGATGTCATCTACGCCGTGATCCTGGTCGCGGCCCTTGCCAGCGTGGTGATTGCCGCCGTGCTGCCCAGCGAAGTGGAGGCTGCCTCCGCGCCGGTGGCGACCTGAGGGCGGCGTGGCAGAAGCGCGGTGGATCGCGGAGTGAGCCAGGAGGCGGCACAGATGGGAGATACGGGGGCACCAGAGGCGATTGGCGGGTGGCTGCGGGCCGCCGACGCGAGCTTTGACCGGCGCCATCGCCGGCTCGACGACATCGACGCGGCAGCGCTCGACCCGGCGCACCTCGCCTATTTTGAGGACTATCGCCGCCGCTATTTCAATGACCGGCTGGTGCCGGGCCAAGGGGTGGAAGATATCCTCGAGGCGCTGACCACCCATGGCGGGCAGCCCGCCCGTTGGGCCGATTTGGGAGCCGGCGTGACGACGCTGTTTTGGGCGATCGGCGTTAATTCACCGGGCCAAGTGGTGGCGTGCGATCTCGTGCCGGAAGCGCTGACTGTGCTGTCGACCTTTCGCGCCGGGTCGGAGGTGCCGCCGTGCTACGAAGAGGCGATGGCCCTCGTCGGTCGGTCGCGTGCGGCGTTCGAGGCAACCCGGCGCGGACCGTGGTCGTTTCACGTGTTCGATGCGCTCGCGCCGTGGCGGCTGCCGGACGATGCCGATGGTTTCGATCTTGTGACCGCG
>CALSBD010000488.1:0-3153 GCA_943373055.1 Rhizobium sp. Q54 | reverse complement strand
GATCGTCAATCCGTCCATCAACCATGGTCAGGTCTACCCGACACAAGCCGCCCCAACGCCGAAATACTCGCATGCGATCCATGCGCGGACGCGCAACGGGCGAACGGCGGCTGTAAGCGTCGTCGGCATGGCCGCGCAAATTGTGGCTGGAACGTCTGGCGAGCGGTTCCTTGTCGATGCCGGCAGCCGCCTAAATGCCTCTCTTAATGGGCCGGGCTACCATTTAATTGCGCGGGCGGGCAGCCTTTTGCCGTCGCTTGCAAACGGCGAAGCGCTCGTGGTCCAGCAAAACGCCACGACTGCGGATTGGTGCGCACTAACGATCGTCGGCGGAACGTCTGGCAGGTCTCAGATCCTGCTTGGCGATGCGGACGCGGCCTACAGAGGCGCGATCGTCTATGACCACGCGGCCGATACGATGGGCCTCGCGATGGCGGGCGCTGAAGGCATTCGGCTTCAGGCCCCTGCCAGCGGCGAAACAGCGGCGTGGCTGCTCTACAACCCCGGCTCCGGCAACGTGCTGCGCCGCGTCACGGTCGGTGCGGCGGATAGTGCGGGAACCGGCTTTCGCGCGTTGCGTGTCCCTAACTCGTAAAGGCTGATCATGTCCGTCGTCTATGACCGCATCGACATAGTGAACCAGGCCATGGCGCGGCTGGGGGCTGAGCCGTTGCAGACGCTGGAAGATGTGGTGCCGGGGGCGCAAGCGGCGTCGCTGATCTATGACCAGGTGGTGAGCGTGTTGATCGGCTGCTATCCGTGGCCGTTCGCGAGCCAAATGTTCTCGCTGCCGATAACACCGACGACACCGCTTGATGGCTTCGCGCGCGCGTTTGCGCTGCCGGCCGAGCGGCTGGGCGACCCGATCGGCTTGCACGCGGACCCGAAAGAGCCGGGCCGGCAAGAAACCCGTTATCGGCTGATCGGCGAGGAAGTGTGGTCGGACCAGGCGGCGTTGTGGGCGACGTGTCTTGTCCTTTCCCCGCCCTATCGCTGGACGCCAGGGTTCGCCGAGGCCGTGATCTTGTCGCTGGCCGGCGAGCTCGCCTTGCCGATCACCGGCGACGAGGGCAAGCGTGAGATGTTTTTGCGGGCCGCGTATGGCACCCCGTCGGAAGGGCACCGCGGCGGCGCGCTGGGGCGGGCGATGCAAATGGCCGGCCGGGCGCAATCGGCCGCGCGGGTGCCGCTGTCGGATAACCAGATGACCAATTCCTGGCGGGGGAATGGTCAATGGTAGACGTCACCGGGCGCGTTCAAGTCGCCTTCACGGCGGGCGAGATCGACCCGGCGATGGTCGACCGGACCGAACTGAAATACTATTCAGCCGGCGCGCGGCGCGCTCAAAACGTGATCTTCGCGCCACAAGGCGGGTTTCGGCAGCGGCCGGGCTTGCGACGGCTCGGCCAAGTGTCGGCGACGGCTCGCGGCTATATCCCGTTCGTCAACAGCGCCGGCTCGTCCTATGACCTGGTGGTGTCGCCTGGGTCTATCAGTGTGCGGCAAGGCGCAAGCGCGGTCGCGACGATCACCATCCCGCACGACACGGCCGCCAAGGTCGACACCATGACCAACGTGCAACAGCTCGACACGCTGTTGCTATTCCACCCCGATCACCCGCCGCACCGGATCCGCCAGACCGACAGCGGGTTTTTGGGCGACGTGCCGACGCTGATTGAGATCCCCAACTATGACTACGGCGCGACCTATTCGAACGGCGTCGCGGCCGTGTGGGATATTCAGATCATCACGGAAAGCACGAACACCGCGTTTCGGCTGCAAGTAAACGAGGAAAAGACGAACGCGCTCGTCAATGGGACGAGCTGGGCCGATCTGGCGGCGGCGGTGCAAACGGCGCTGCTCGCGCTGCCGTCGATTGAGCCGGGCTTGACGGCCGTGCACGTGGTCGACGGCGGTATCAACTATGTGCGGGTGACGTTCGGCGGGGCGGCGAACATTGGCGATCAGTGGTCGCTTTCGGGCGAAGTGCTCAACGTCGCTGACGCGGCCGTGGTGGCCTATAAGCGCACGGTGGGCGTGAAGCCGGGCGAGCCGCTTATGTCGTCGCTGCGGGGCTGGCCGCGCTGCGGCACGTTCTATCAACAGCGGCTGATCATGGGCGGTATGCGCTCGCTGCCGTCGGCGTGGATCGCGTCGATCACGGGCGATTATTTCCGGTTTGATCAGCGGGTGACGACGCCGGCTGGGCCCATGCTGATCCCCATGGATCTGCCAGGCAATGAGCGGATCGAGCGCATCGTGGGCGGCCGGTCGGTGATGATCTTTACGTCGCGCGGCAACTATTGGCTATTCGACCGGACGCTGTCGAACGGTACGCCACCGGTGCACGTGAAGGCGGGAACGGAAGGCATCAAGCCGGGCGTTCCGGTGGCGGAAAGCGAAGGCGCGGCGATTTTCGTGCACTCGGGCGGATCCATCATCGGCGAGTTTCGCTACGACGAGGTGGCCGGCAACTTCGTGCCGCGCCAGCTCTCGGTCTTGGCGGCGCACCTGGTCAACCAACCGCGATCCATGGCGCTCGCGTACGCGGAAAACAGCCAGAACGGCAACCGCCTGGTGGTGGCGCAAGAGGATGGATCAGGCCTGATCGCCACGCTTTTGGCCGAACAAGACGTGACGGCGTTCGCGCGGTTCGTGGTCGATCGCGGCTTGATCGCGGTGGGTGTTGATGGCGCCAACGTGATCACGGTGATCAAGAGCGATAGCGTGGGCCGGTCGATCCAGAAGATGGACGCGGATCTGTTGCTTGATGACGCGCTCACGGTGACGGGCGGAACGACGGCCAATGGCGTCACGTCGTTCTCGGGGCTATCGCACCTCAACGGCCGCGTCGTTTGGGCGGTGGCGTCCGATGATGTGTTCGGCCCGCTCACCTGCGCGGGCGGCGTGGTGGCGGTGCCGGGCGTGCACGCGGCCGCGACGATCGGCACGTGGTCGGCGCCGATCGTGGAAACCCTGCCGCTGCCGCGCGACGTGGGGCCGCGCATCGTGCGGCGCAAAAAGGCGCGGATCCATTCGGTGGTGTTGTCGCTGCAAGACACCACGTCGATCGCCATTCGGGCCAATGGCGGGCGGCTGTGGGATGTGCCGCTGACGCGCTTTGGCATGCCGGCCGATGTGGGCGAGCTGACC
>CALSBD010000487.1:0-3159 GCA_943373055.1 Rhizobium sp. Q54 | reverse complement strand
GCCGACGCGATCATTCGATTGGCATCGTGGCCCTTCTTCAGCGCGTCGGCGGCGGCGAGTGTGAGCCAATCGGCGGCATCGATCTCCGTCACCATATCGGCGAGCTTGAACGAGGTGCCCTGGAACTTTCCGATCGTTTGGCCAAACTGGCGACGGGTGGCGGCAAAGCCGGTGGCAATCTCGAGCGCGCGGCGCGCGCGGCCCACGCACATGGCGGCCACGGTGAGTCGGGTGCCTCGCAGCCACTCATTGGCCACCTCAAAGCCGCGGTGCACCTCGCCCAGCACCTGCTCCTTCGGCAGGCGCACGTCATCGAAGGTGAGGATGCAATTGTGGTAGCCGCGATGGCTGACCGAGTGATAGCCCGGCTTGATCTCAAAGCCCGGAGTGCCGCGATCGACGAGGAAGGCGGTGATCGTGCGCTTCGGTCCCGCCTTGGTCGCCTCCTCGCCGGTGGCGGCGAACACAATCACGAAGTCGGCGACATCGGCGTGGCTGATGAAGTGCTTGGTGCCGTTGAGAATAAAGTCATCGCCGTCAGTCCGCGCGGTCGTCTTCATGCCGCGCAGGTCGGAGCCTGCGTCCGGCTCGGTCATGGCGAGCGCGTCGATCTTGTCACCGCGAGCGGCTGGCATCAGATAGCGCTCGCGCTGTTCGCCCTCGCAGGCCAACAGAATGCCCGACGGGCGACCGAAGAAGACGGTGAGCGCCATCGACGCGCGGCCCAGCTCGCGCTCCAGGAGTGTAAAATCAAGCGCGTCGAGCCCGCCGCCGCCCACATCAACGGGCAAGTTGGCCGCATAGAAGCCCAGCGCCTTGACCTTGCGGATGATTTCGCGGCCGAGCTCCGCAGGCACCTGGCCGGTGCGCTCCACGTCAGCCTCGTGCGGATAAAGCTCGTGTTCGACGAACGCGCGCACGGTGTCGACGATGAGGGATTGCTCGTGGGTGAGCGTGAAGTCCATCGGCTTAGTCCCCGCTCGCCTCGTCAAAGCGTCGTTTGAGGTCGGTCTCAAACGCGGTCAACAGCTTGCCCGCGCCCCAGCCCTGACCGTCGTGACCCTTTTGCAGAGCGTGCATGATCGCCACGAGATTGTCGTCGCGAATGCGCTCCAGCTCGCGGATCGACAGCCCCGCGGCCTGGGCGTCCGACTGCGCGGCGATCTTGTCGATCAGCGCGTCGTCAAGCTCGGGCACGTCGGTGAGCTTGGTCCACGGCCAAGCGAGGCAAGGGCCGAACTGGGCGAGGAAATGGCGCATGCCGGCTTCGCCACCGGCGATGCGATAGGTTTGGAACAGGCCCATTTGCGCCCAACGCAGGCCGAACGAATAGCGGATGACGTTATCGAGCGTCTCCACGTCGCAGATGTCGTCCTTGATCAGCCACAGCGCCTCGCGCCAAAGCGCCTCCAACAGACGATCGCCGACGAAGGCCTCGATTTCCTTCTTGAGCAGCACCCCCTTCATGCCGAGCGCGGCGTAGACCGTCTGAGCGCGGTCCAGGGTGGCGGTGTCCGTATGGCGTCCCGGCACGAGCTCAACGAGCGGCAATAAATAGACCGGGTTGTAGGGGTGCGCGACAATCAGCCGGCCGGGGTGGGCGAGACCGGCTTGCAAGTCGGTCGGCAACAGGCCGCTGGTCGACGAGCCGATCAGCGCGTCCGGGTTTGCCGCGTCAATGGCGCTCAGCACCTTTGCTTTCAAATCAAGCCGCTCCGGCACGCTCTCTTGGATAAAGTCGCATCCCGCGACCGCGTCCTCGATAGTGCGAGCAAAGCGGATGGGGCCGCGGGCCGGCAGGGGCACGGTGGTCATACGCGCCCAGGCGCGCTCGGCATTGGCCAACACCTCGCCAACCACGCGCTCGGCATCGGAATGAGGGTCATAGACGGCGACCGGCACGCCGGTCAGGCTAAGCCGGGCCACCCAGCCGGCGCCGATTACGCCCGCGCCCACGCAAGCGGCTTGTCGGATCGCTGTCGTCATCGCCATCACCGCTTGAGAAGCTTGAGTTTCGCCCGCACGTCGGTCGGGCCGATCACCCGCGCGCCCATACCCTCGATCACCTGGACCGCCTTGTCGACGAGCTGACCGTTGGTCGCCGGCACACCCTTCTTGAGCCAAATGCAGTCTTCAAGGCCCACCCGCACATTGCCGCCGGCCAGCACGGCGGCGGCCGGGTAGGCCATCGCGTTGCGGCCGATGGAGAAGGCGGAGAACGTCCAGGTCTTCGGCACGGCGTTGACCATGGCCATGAAGGTCATGAGATCATCGGGCGCGCCCCAGCCAATGCCCATGCACAGCTGCACCATGACAGGGTCTTCAATGACACCCTCAGCGACAAGCTCCTTGGCGAACCACAAATGGCCCGTGTCGAACGCCTCGATTTCGGGGCGCACGCCCAGCGCCGTCATGCGCCGCCCCATGGCGCGCAGCATGGCGGGCGTGTTGGTCATGACATAGTCGCCATGGCCGAAGTTCATGGTGCCGCAATCGAGCGTGCAAATCTCCGGCAGGCAGTCGGCGACATGCTCGAGCCGCTCTTCGGCGCCGGCCATGTCGGTGCCGACAGGGGAGGGTGGCAAGGGTCGATCGGTGCCGCCCAATACCAGATCACCCCCCATGCCCGCCGTCAGGTTTAGGACGACGTCGGTATCGGCTTGGCGCACGCGGTCGACCACCTCGCGGTAAAGCTTGGGATCGCGCGAGGGGCCGCCGGTTTGCGGGTCACGCACGTGGATGTGGGCGATCGCGGCGCCCGCCTTAGCGGCCTCGATCGACGCGGCGGCGATCTCTTTGGGCGTGATGGGGATCTTGTCGGATTTCGAGGTGGTATCGCCCACCCCCGTGACGGCGCAGGTGATGAACACCTCGCGATTGATCTCAAGTCCCATGGTGTCCCCCGCCAGTCATGCGCGTACTCCAGGGTTCTTGGTTCGCGCGCCGGGGTCAAGGCCAGCGTGCGACAGGGGGTATCGCCGAAGCGACTTGCCGTGTGGCTTAGGTGGCAGCGGGGTGGGCGAGGGCGTCGAGCTTGGCGATCAGCTTGGGATCGGACAGGATCGCCATTCGCTCCTTCGGCGTCAGCCAGCGCAACGCTTCGTCAAGGCTGGCGGCTTCGCTCAGCTTGGCTTCCGCCATCACCGGTTCGATTTCCGG
>CALSBD010000486.1:0-3161 GCA_943373055.1 Rhizobium sp. Q54 | reverse complement strand
AAGCAAATCCTCCTCCATACAGGTGACCTATGACGCCCCACGAGATGGACGCTCGCATCGTCCGCTATGGCGACTTGAAGCCATGCCGCACCGCCTTCATCGACGCCCACACGCCGGGCTCGAACCAGAAGGAGAACTTCACGATTATCGGTGGCGGCGTGTCGGAATCGGCCGATCAGCACGTCCATATCCGCGAGACGCCGGGCTTCAATATTGGCGCGGCCGGCCAGCCGCCGGGCTGCCGCAACAGCTTGCACTCGCACCGCACGGCCGAGGTGTTCTTCGTGCTGAAGGGCCGCTGGCGGTTCTTTTGGGGGCGTTGGGGCACGGCGGGCGAGTTCATCGCCGAGGAAGGGGACATCTTCAATATCCCCACGGGCATTTTCCGCGCGTTTGAAAATGTCGGCACCGATTACGGGATGATCATGGCGATCCTGGGCGGTGACGATGCTGGCGGCGGCGTGATCTGGGCGCCGCAGGTGATCGAGGACGCGCGCGCCTATGGCTTGGTGCTGGGCGAAAACGGCCGGCTCTATGACACCAAGAAGGGCGAAAGCCTGCCCGCGGGCGTGAAGCCGATGCCGCTTCTGACCGAGGAAGAGTTAAAGGCCTATCCCGAGCCGACCACGGCGGACGTGATCCCCAACCACGTGGCGCGCTATTGGGACCTGATGGCGCTGTCGGATCGTCAGCCCGCCAAGGTGATCGGCGCCACTGCCAAGTTGCGCGACCGGCCCGGCTTCGAGGTGGAATTCCTGTCGCGCCACTCCATCCCGGACACGCCCTATACGCTCAACGCCCATGAGGTGTTGATGCCGATGCGCGGCCATTGGCGGCTCACCTGGGGCGGCGGCTCGACGGTGCTGAATCCGGGCGACACGGCGGCGATCCCGCCTGGGCTCGAACACAGCCTGGCGCCCTCGATGACCGGGGAAGCCTCGCTCTACCGCGTGATCAACACCGATGATCCGGCCGGCGCGACCGGGAGGCTTTTGTCATGACGCTTGCCACCACCCATGTCGGCAGCTTGCCGCGCAGCCAAGCCGTTGTTGATTTCCTGTTCGCGCGCGAACGCGGCGAGGCGTATGACCCGGCCGCGTTTGACGCCACCATGACCGCGGCGGTCGACGAAAACGTGCGGCGCCAGAGACAAGCGGGCGTCACCATCGTCTCGGACGGCGAATGCTCGAAGATCAGCTATGCTACCTATGTGAAGGATCGCTACACCGGTTTTGCCGGTGACAGCCCGCGCAACGCGCCCGCCGACCTCAAGATGTTTCCGACCTTCCTGGATCGGCTCGCGCGCTCGGGCGGCACGCCGACCTACGCGCGGCCGCAATGCGTGGGGCCGGTGACGTCGAAAGGTCAGGACGATCTCTTGAAGGACATCGCCAACCTGAAGGGCGCGATGGCCAAGCACGGCGTCGAGCGCGGCTTTATGAACGCGGCGTCCCCGGGCGTGATCTCGCTCTTCTTGCAGAACGCCTACTATCCGACCCGTGAGGCATATCTGGAGGCGCTGGCGGGCGCGATGCGGGATGAATATCGCACCATCCTGGACGCCGGGCTTGATCTGCAGCTCGATTGCCCTGACCTCGCGCTGTCGCGCCACATGCTGTTCATGGCGCTGTCGGACGAGGAGTTCCTCGATGTCGCGGCGGTGCATGTCGAGGCGCTCGAACATGCGCTCGACGGTCTGCCGCGCGACCGCATCCGGCTTCACATTTGCTGGGGCAACTATGAAGGCCCGCATGTGTGCGACATCGATATGGCGAAGGTCTTCCCGCTCCTCATGAAGGTGCCGGCGCGCTACATCCTGTTTGAGACCGCCAATCCGCGGCACGGCCATGAGTGGCGCGTGTTCCGCGATCGGGCGCGCGAGATCCCCGACGACAAGGTGCTGGTGCCCGGCGCAGTCGATACTACCACCAACTTTGTTGAGCACCCCGAACTGGTGGCCGATCGGCTCAGGCGCTTCGTTGATGTGGTGGGCGCCGAGCGGGTGATTGCCGGCAGCGACTGCGGCTTTGGCACGTTCGCGGGCTTCGGCGCGGTCGATCCGGAAATCGCGTGGGCGAAGCTCGCCACCCTCGCGGAAGGGGCGCGGCGGGTATGAGCTCCGGCGCGATCGGATGCGCGAGAGTACGTTTCGATCTGATGGCAGCAGATCGGCACTCTAAGTCTGGTATGACGCGTGAACTGTACCCAATGACCGGTTTCCCCTTATTGGGATCATGCTTTAAGGCGCGCGGGCCGTGACGGCGCTCGTCCTGATCCCCGGCATGATGTGTGATGCTCGCTTGTGGGGACGGGCGGTGGAGAGCTTGCCGATCCGCTCCCTCCGCCACGCCGTGCCGACGCAGGCCGACAGCATCGCCGGGATGGCCGCGGAAATCCTCGCCACGGCCCCCGACCGCTTCGCGCTTGCCGGCCTGTCGCTGGGCGGCATTGTGGCGATGGAGATCCTCGCGCGTGCACCCGAGCGGGTCGAACGGGTCGCGCTTCTCGATACCAACCCGTTCGCCGAGGCCCCTGAGGTGCAGGCGCGCCGGGCGGGCCAGATGGCGCGGGCGCGCGCTGGCGATCTGGAAGGCGTGATGCGCGATGAGATGAAGCCGAACTATTTGGCCCCTGGCGCGGATCCGGCGATCCTCGATCTGTGCATGGCGATGGCGTTGTCGCTGGGGCCAGATGTGTTCTGCAAGCAGTCTATCGCCTTGCGGGATCGGCCCGATCAACAGGCGGGTCTGGCGGCCTATCGGTGCCCCGCTCTGGTGTTGATGGGTGTTCAGGATCGACTATGCCCACGCGATCGGCACGAGCGGATGCACGCGCTTCTGACGGGCTCGCGGTTTGCGGTGATCGAGAACGCCGGTCATTTGCCACCCCTCGAGCAGCCCGCGGCAACACGCGACGCGCTCCTGGCGTGGTTGACGCAGACGTGAACGGCGGGCCGCGGTGACCTGCGGTGTTTCTGGCGGTCCGTGCGGCCTTCGCCGGATGGTTTTATTGGCACCCTTCGGTCATTCTGACCCCTGAACGGCCGCTTTTTATGAGCTTCTGAGGAGTGTCCCATGGTCACAGCTGATCGCGTACTTCGCACCGCCCTCCTCTTGGGTGCTCTTGCTGGGTTCGCCATGGTCACGCCGTGTGGATCAGCC
>CALSBD010000485.1:0-3174 GCA_943373055.1 Rhizobium sp. Q54 | reverse complement strand
TCGAGCCCTCGTTGAAGCCCAGGGTCTTCATCAGATCGACCATGTCGGTGAGCATGGCCGGGCTGCCGCAGATCATCACCCGATCATGGGTGCGATCCAAACGCGGCAGGCCGTGTTCGGCGGCGATGATGCCCTCGCTGAGCAACGTCGTCACCCGGCCGGTGTGATGAAACGGCTCACGCGTGACGGTGGGATAGTAGATGAGCTGCTTGCGCGCGGCTTCGCCAAGGAACTCATCCTCCAGCAGGCGGTCGACCACCATCTTACCGTAGGCGAGCTCGTTGATGAACCGGGTGCCGTGGATCAAGATGATCGTCTCGTAGCGCTCATAGACGATCGGGTCCTTGATGATCGACACGAACGGCGCAAGGCCGGTGCCCGTGCCCACGAGATAGAGCCGCTTGCCCGACAGAAGGCCGTCCTGGACCAGCGTGCCCGTTGGCTTTCGCCCCACCAGGATCTGATCACCCTCGTGGATGTCGGCAAGGCGCGAGGTGAGCGGACCATTGGGCACCTTGATGGAGAAGAACTCCATGATCTCTTCGTAATTGGCGCTCGCGAGTGAATAGGCACGCATCAGCGGCCGGCCATCCACTTCCAACCCGATCATGACGAACTGGCCGTTTTCAAACCGAAACGCCTGATCCCGGGTGGTCTTGAAGGAGAACAGCCGATCCGTCCAATGGGTCACTTCCAAGACGGTCTGGGTATCGAAGGCTGCCATGGCGGGGATCTCACGAAGATACGGTCTCAAGGGGCGCCGCGCGACCAATGGTGGCCGCGCATGCGGGGGCGGCCGGCGTCCCTGGCTAGATCATTTGTGTGCATATGATTGCAGGCAAACGACCAGCCCCGTCAAGGTGACGGCTTTGCGTCAGAACGCGGTCGAGGGAACCGATGTTCCGTCATGTCGCATCCCCCGGCAAAACGCACCGCGCCATGGCGTCACAGCGCAAAACCACGGGGAGGGGCCAGCGGGCCAGCGGGAGGCGCTCGGGAGGCCCCGTTTGCGCCGCCGGGGCTGGCTTGCGGGGCTCGCGATCCTTTTCATGATCTCTTAACCACTCGCCAAAGGCTGCCGTTCAAGGGGCTTGCAAATGAGAACAAAACATGAACATATCAAGCTCACGACGGCGCCACACAAAACAAGTCGCCGCCGGTCACCACAGAAGGAGACATCCCCATGATCGGTTTCATGCGTGAACTCGCGTCGTTTGGCGCCCTGGTGAGCTTCCTGGCGACCATCGCGGTGTGGAGCGAGACCATCGCCCGCTCGATGTGAGGCTAGGAACAAACATAGAACACGCTTGTGATCACGAACGCCGCGCGGGTCTGCCTTGACCCCCGCGCCCCGCCAGAAAGCCGGGGATGAGGCAAGGCGGAGGGCTTGGCCCACGCCCCCCCACAAGGCACAGTGACGGCAAGAGTGAGGATTGAGTCCGACGAGGACCAGGCATCAAGGGGGAAGGCGCCCGTGGCGGATGTGGGGTTTGTTCACCTGAGGGTGCACTCGGCCTATTCGCTGCTCGAAGGCGCCTTGCCAATCGGCAAGCTCATTGAGCTCGCCAAAGCGGACGGTCAGCCGGCTCTGGGATTGGCCGATACCGGCAACCTTTTCGGGGCGCTCGAGTTCTCCGAGAAGGCGGTGGAGAAGGGCATCCAGCCGATTGTCGGCTGTCAGCTCGCCATCGATTTCGGCGCCGATCTGCCGCAGCGCCGCGCTGCCCATTTGCGCAAGCGCTCGTCGCTCGTGCTCATCGCCAAGTCCGAGGTTGGCTGGCAAAATCTGGTCCGGCTCGGCTCCAAGGCCTTCCTTGAAACGCCCTCCGACGACGATCCGCATATCCCCCTCGAGGCGCTTGATGGCGCGAGCGAAGGGATCATTTGCCTCACCGGTGGCCCGTCGGGACCAGTGAGCGAGGCGCTTTTGGCGGAGGCCGACGACGTCGCGCGCGCGCGGCTGGAGCGGCTCGAAGCGCTGTTCGGCGACCGGCTCTACATTGAGCTGCAACGCCACGGCCTCGACACCGACAGCTTTCTGGAAGCCGGCGCGCTCGATCTCGCCTATCGCCGCGGCTTGCCGATTGTTGCCACTAACGAGCCGTTCTTTCCCAATCGGGCCGATTATGAAGCCCACGACGCGCTGATCGCCATTGCCGAGGGACGCGTCATTGCCGATGACGACCGCCGCCGGCTGACCCCCGAGCACGGCTTCAAGACCCGCGCAGAGATGCGCACCCTATTCCCTGATCTCCCCGAGGCGCTCGACAACACCATCGAGATCGCCCGCCGCGTCGCCTATCGCCCGTTGAAGCGGAAGCCGATCCTGCCGCGCTTTGCCGGTGCCGATGCCGATCCGGAGACCGCCGAAAAGGCCGAAGCCGCCGAATTGATCGCCCAGGCCGAAGCGGGCTTGCGCGATCGGCTTGCCGCGCACGGCCCCGCGCCGGGCCTCACGGTGGAGACCTATGAACAGCGTCTGGCGTTTGAGCTCAGCGTCATCGCCAAGATGAAGTTTCCCGGCTACTTCCTGATCGTTGCCGACTTCATCAAGTGGGCGAAGCGGCAGGGCATTCCGGTCGGGCCGGGCCGCGGCTCGGGCGCGGGCTCGCTCGTCGCCTACGCGCTCACCATCACCGATCTTGATCCCTTACGCTTTGACCTCCTGTTCGAGCGCTTCCTGAACCCCGATCGCGTGTCGATGCCCGACTTCGACATCGACTTCTGCCAGGATCGCCGCGACGAGGTGATCCGCTACGTGCAGGACAAGTACGGCTACGATCAGGTCGCGCAGATCATCACCTTCGGTTCGCTGCAGGCGCGCGCGGTGATGCGCGACGTGGGTCGCGTCTTGCAAATGCCCTATGGCCAGGTCGACAAGCTGTGCAAGCTCGTGCCGCAGAACCCGGCCAATCCGGTCAAGCTCACCCAAGCCATCGCCGATGAACCCAAGCTTCGCGAGGCGCGTGCGGAAGAGCCCGTCGTCGATAAGCTCCTCGATATCGCCGTCAAGCTGGAGGGTCTCTATCGCCACGCCTCCACCCACGCCGCCGGCATTGTCATTGGCGACCGTCCGCTCAAGGAGCTCGTGCCGCTTTATCGCGACCCGCGTTCAGACATGCCGGTCACGCAATACAATATGAAATGGGTGGAAAGCGCTGGCCTCGTAAAGTT
>CALSBD010000484.1:0-3188 GCA_943373055.1 Rhizobium sp. Q54 | reverse complement strand
GTTGGCCGCCGTGCTTTTGTGGCTAAGCGGCTTCACGTCCGTGAACTAAGGCGCACACGGATCAGCTGACCGCTTTTGCGGGAATTCGCTTTATCCGCCGAACAGCTTCTTGAAGAAATCGTCCAGCGACTGGTTGGCGTTCGGCTGGATGCGCTCGGCCGGGTTGGTCGTCGTGCGGTCGATGCGCGCGGTCGTCTCGCTGGAAACCGCACCACCGCCGGTGCCCGCGACCGGCACGCCATCGGGCCCCAGCCGCGGCGTGCGCGGCACGGCACCTGGAATGCCGAACGGCCGCCAGTCGCGGTGCGCGTCGGCCATGAATTTTTGCCACACCGTCGCCGCCAACGTGCCGCCGGAGGCTTGGTTGGTCGGTGAGTTATCATCATTGCCGAACCACACCGCCGTCGTCAGCGCGCCGGTGAAGCCGATGAACCACGCGTCGCGGAAGTCCTGACTGGTGCCCGTCTTGCCGCCCGCCTGCCAGCCGGGGATTTGCGCCTTCTTGCCCGTGCCAGTCGACAAGGTCTCTTCCATCATATCGACCATCTGCGCCACATGAACGGGTGCGATCACCTGGCCGAGCCCGGTCTGGGTGGCGGGGCGGGCATAAATCGTCTTGCCCGAGGCGGTCTTGATGCTGGCGATCACATGGGGCACCACGCCGCGCCCGCCATTGGAGAACGGCACATAGGCGGTGGCGATCTCCAGCGGCGTGACGACCGACGTGCCCAGCGCGATCGATGCGTTGCGCTCCAGTGGCGAGGTGATGCCGAGCCGCTGCGCCACCGTGCTGACCTGGCGCGGTCCCACCTCGGCGGCCAGCTGGGCGGCGACCGTGTTGAGCGACAGCGCCAGCGCCGTGCGCAAGGAGACCGGCCCGCGGAACTCCTTGGAATAGTTTTGCGGTGTCCAGTTGCCGATCCGTGTCGGCTTATCGACGCGCACGGTATCGGGTGTCAATCCGCGCTCCAGGGCGGCCAAATAGACAAACGGTTTGAACGACGAGCCCGGTTGCCGCTTGGCTTGAACCGCGCGGTTGAACTGGCTGGTCGCATAGTCGATGCCGCCGACCAGCGCCTTGACTGAGCCATCGGGCGCCAGGGCCACGATGGCGCCCTGGCTCACGTCTTTCTTCTCGCCATATTGCGCCAGCCCATATTGCAGCGCCGCTTCGGCCAACAGCTGCATATTGGGATCGATCGTGGTCACCACCGTGATGTCTTCGTCGATCGAGCCGGTGAAGGCGGGCACCAGATCCATCACCCAGTCGGAGACATAGTTCTCCGAGCCGGTGTTGTGCCGATGCACGGGGACAGCCGGGGCGGCCAGCGCCTCGCGCCGCTCGCCATCTTTGATAAAGCCGGCCTCGACCATGGCAGCGAGCACCGTCTCCGCCCGTTCGCGCGCGCGGTCCCGGTCGCGGGCGGGTGAGAAGCGCGAGGGCGCCTTCAAAAGGCCTGCCAAGGTCGCCGATTCCATCAAGGTGAGCTGACGTGCCGATTTGCCGAAATAGCGCCGCGCCGCTGCGTCGACGCCATAGGCGCCCGCGCCGAAATAGACGCGGTTCAGGTACATCTCCAGGATCTCGTCCTTGGTGAAGTCATGCTCCAGCCAGAACGCCAACACCAGCTCTTGCACCTTGCGGCCAAAGGTGCGGTCCGGTGTCAAAAAAAGGTTCTTGGCAAGCTGTTGGGTCAAGGTCGACCCGCCTTGCACGAGGCTGCCGGTCGTCACATTGACGACCACCGCACGGGCAAGCCCCAGCGGATCGATGCCGAAGTGACTGCGGAACCGGCGATCCTCGATCGCCATGACCGCTTCGGCCAAGTGCGGCGGCAGCTGCTCGAAGCGGACAAACTCGCCGCCGGTTTCGCCGCGATTGCCCAGGATTGTGCCATCGACCGCCACGATCGACACATTGGGCGGCCGCTTGGGCACCGCCCATTCCGACTTCGGCGGCAGCTGCGCGGCATAATAGGCTAAGATGCCGACGATGCCGATCACGCCCCAAATCGAGGCAACCACACCCCAGTAAATGAGCCGACCAAACAGGCTGCGGCGGGGCCGCTTGCGGGCACGCCCGCGCGGCGGCTCAGGCGGCTCGCGATCACCGCCTCGTCCCCGACGCGGGGCAGAGGGCTCGTCATAGCTGTCGGTATAGCGCTCGGGCGCGGGCCGGGTGCGCGCGCGGCGGCTGGAGCCGGTCGGCCGATCATCCGGTGTCAGTCGCAAGTCGAGCCGATCGGGCGCATCGCCGGCCGCGTCGTCAAAGCGCGGCTCGCGCCGGCGATCTTGCCGCTCCCGTCCCGCCATGGATCGTGACACCTCGTCCTTCCGCCGCCCATTCGACGGCGCTGTCGCAGTGAAGGCTAAAGATGGCAAATTACGGGAGACTTAAGCGCGCGAGGCCGTTAGCTCGGGCTGCGCGCGGTCGCCGGTTTGCCTGGAACGCCGGTCGTGGCGGTGGGACCTGACGCCAGCCCCCGAATCAGCACGATATTGGCTTCCGCCCGATCCGCCGGCAGGTCGCGGCGCAACAGCGCTTCTGCCTCGGCCATGCGGCCGGTCAGCGCGATCACCAGGGCAAGGTTGGCCCGGATGCGCTCGTCGGCGCGCGGATGCGCGGTCGCCTGCTTCAACGCGGCTTCGGCCTGGGCGTACTCGCCCGTCAGCATGTAGGAGAGGCCCAGATTGTTGAGCACCATCGGCTCGCCCGGCGCGATGCGCAGCGCGGTCGAGTAAGCGGCGCGCGCCTGGGTGTGGTTGCCCATCTGGTCGTGGATCGCCGCTTCCGCCGAGGTGAGCCGCCAATCGGGCGAGGTCGGCGAGTTGGCAGCGCGGATCACCTTCAGCGCCTGATCGAATTGTCCGTTTGCCGCCAGCGCCTTACCGTAGGCGGACGCGATGTCGAAGTCACGCGGGGCGGTCAGCGTGGCGCGCGAGAGCACCTCCACCGCTTGAGCCAGCTGATTGTTGGAGCGCAGCGCCTGCGCGTAGCCCAGGATGGCTTCCTTGTCGCGCGGGTTGCGCTCATAGGCTTGGCTCCAGGCGTGCGCGGCCGTCACCGGGTCCGCCGAGCGGGCCGAGCCCGACGCGATCGAGCCGGTGGTCAGGCCGTTGGCGTTGTTGGCCGTGCGCGCGCCCGTGCACCCCGACACCGTGAGCGCAATCGCGATCACCGCCAGGAG
>CALSBD010000483.1:0-3203 GCA_943373055.1 Rhizobium sp. Q54 | reverse complement strand
ACAATTGCACAAATCCGATGCAGTTTCCTGGGTAACTGCCCGAACGGAATCCAAGCCGCGTGCCTTCACTCGTTGCGGGTGCAACGGAATCGTTGGAAGTGACCGTTTTCACTCACCTCCCAACCTTCAAAGCGGTCTGGCACGGGCCTTGCCAAAAGATTGTGCGCCGCAACCTCCCGCGGCGAGCCGTTCTTGAGGGGATCTTCCGTTCATGACTTCTCTGTTCTCCCGCCGCACCGTGATGGGTCTCGCCGCCGGCGCGTTACTGTCCGCCACCGCGCTTCCCGCTCTCGCCCAGGAGACGATCAAGGTCGGCATCCTTCACTCGCTCTCCGGCACGATGGCGATTTCGGAGACGACGTTGAAGGACGTCATGTTGATGTTGATCGAAGAGCAGAACGCCAAAGGCGGCCTGCTGGGCAAGAAGCTCGAGCCGGTCGTCGTCGACCCGGCTTCCAACTGGCCGCTTTTCGCCGAAAAGGCGCGTGAATTGCTCACCAAGGACAAGGCCGCCGCCGTGTTCGGCTGCTGGACGTCGGTGTCGCGCAAGTCGGTGCTGCCGGTGTTCGAGGAGCTCAACGGCATCCTGTTCTATCCGGTGCAGTATGAGGGCGAAGAGTCTTCGCCGAACATCTTCTACACCGGCGCCGCGCCGAACCAGCAGGCGATCCCCGCCGTCGACTATTTGATGGAGCAGGGCGTTAAGCGCTGGGTGCTGGAAGGCACCGACTACGTCTACCCGCGCACCACCAACAAGATCCTCGAAGCCTATCTGAAGGCCAAGGGCGTCGCCGCGGCGGACATCTCGATCAACTACACCCCGTTCGGTCACGCCGATTGGCAGACCCGCGTGGCCGCCATCAAGAAGTTCGGCTCCGAAGGCAAGAAGACCGCCGTGGTGTCGACCATCAACGGCGACGCCAACGTGCCGTTCTACAAGGAGCTCGGCAACGCCGGCGTGAAGGCGACCGACATCCCCGTCGTCGCGTTCTCGGTCGGTGAAGAAGAGCTCGCCGGCATCGACACCAAGCCGCTCGTTGGCCACCTTGCCGCCTGGAACTACTTCCAGTCGGTCGACAACGAGGACAACGCCGAGTTCATCGCCAAGTGGAAGGCGTTCACCAAGAACGACAAGCGCGTCACCAACGACCCGATGGAAGCCCACGTGATTGGCTTCAACATGTGGGTCAAGGCGGTGGAGAAGGCCGGCACGACCGACCCGACCGCCGTGCGCGAGGCGATCATCGGCGTCGCGGTGCCCAACCTCACCGGCGGCTACTCGGCCATGATGCCGAACCACCACATCACCAAGCCGGTCATGATCGGCGAGATCCAGGCCGATGGCCAGTTCGAGGTGGTGTATGAGACCCCGGGGCTCGTCGTGGGTGACGAGTGGTCGGATTATCTCGACGGCTCGAAGGACCTGATTGCCGACCATCGCGCGCCGATGAAGTGCGGCAACTTCAACGTCAAGACCGGTAAGTGCGGCGGCTAAGTTCGCCGTTGCTTGTGACCACAGCCCACCGGCCTGTCCGGCCGGTGGGCCTTGTCGCCGATGGTCCCGTTGGGAGTTGCCATGCCGTTCCTCAGGCGTCTCATCGCCGTGCTCGCTCTTGCCCTCGTGATGCTGGCGCCCGTCGCGGTCGCGCCGAGCCAGGCGCAAACGAGCGAGGCCGATCTCGCCAAAGGCTTCGCCAGTCGCTCGTTCGACGAGGTTGAAGCCGCCATCAACGGCCTGATGGCCGCGCCGCATCCACGCGCGGAGATCATTCTCAAGGCGCTCACCGAGCGCGCCTTGGTCGCCACCGCGGACGGCCGGCTTTTGATCGATGTGGCGGGCAAGACCGTCAACGCCTTCACCGGTGAGCCCCAACAGGCCGGTGGCCGCACCACGGCGGTGCGGGTGAACAATAAGATCCGCAATGTCGTGGCCGCTGCACTCGGCACGCTCACTTTGATGAGCCCGGATCCCGTCAAGCGGTTGTCTGCCGCCGAGAGCGTGTTTCGCACCCGCGATCTGGAAAGCCGCGCCGCGCTTGAGACGGCTTTGGCCGCCGAGACCGACCCGCGCGTGAAGGCCCGCATGAGCGAGGCCCGCGCGGTGTTGATTTTGGCCGATCCGGCCACCACGGAACGCGAAAAGCTCGACGCGGTCGGCGCGTTGCGCGAGCGGGGCGATCAGGACGCCAAGGGCATCCTCCAGACCTTGCCGGCCGATGCGCCCGCCGTGATCAAAGCCGCCGCGGCCGAGGCGATCGAGGGCATTGATGCGAGCCTCGCCTGGTGGGGCGTGGCGCAGAATTTCTATTATGGCCTCTCGCTTGGCTCGGTGCTTTTGCTCGCCGCGATTGGTCTTGCCATCACCTTTGGCGTGATGGGTGTCATCAACATGGCCCATGGCGAGATGGTGATGATTGGCGCCTACACCACCTTCGTGGTGCAAGAGATCATCCGCACCTCGGCGCCGGGATTGTTTGATTACTCGCTGTTGATTGCCTTGCCGCTCGCCTTTGGCGTTGCTGGCGTGGTCGGCATGGCGATTGAGCGCGGGGTGATCCGCTTCCTCTATGGCCGGCCATTGGAGACCTTGCTGGCCACCTGGGGCATCTCGCTCATTCTGCAACAGGCGGTGCGCACGCTGTTTGGCCCGACCAATCGCGAGGTCGGCGCGCCCTCGTTCATGTCGGGGGCGTTCGAACTCGGTGGGCTCGTGATCACCTACAATCGGCTGTGGATCATCGTGTTCACGCTTGTGGTGTTCGCGGCTCTGCTCATGCTCCTCAAGATGACTGCGCTGGGCTTGCAGATGCGCGCGGTGACGCAGAACCGGCGCATGGCGGCGGCGATGGGCATTCGCACCAACCGGGTCGACATGCTCACCTTCGGCCTCGGCTCCGGCATTGCGGGCCTCGCCGGCGTCGCTTTGAGCCAGATCGACAACGTATCGCCCAATCTGGGCCAGGGCTACATCATCGACAGCTTCATGGTTGTGGTGTTCGGCGGGGTGGGCAATCTATGGGGCACGCTGGTGGGCGCTTTCACCATCGGCATCGCCAACAAGTTCCTGGAGCCCTATGCGGGCGCGGTGCTGGGCAAGATCGCGCTGTTGGTCTTCATCATCCTGTTTATTCAAAAGCGCCCGCGCGGCTTGTTCGCGCTCAAGGGCCGGGCGGTGGAGGCCTGATCATGCTCACCGCCAAGCT
>CALSBD010000482.1:0-3228 GCA_943373055.1 Rhizobium sp. Q54 | reverse complement strand
CATTCTCATCAGCGGCGGTCTTCTGGCCTCAACGGCAAGTCAACAGGCCGTTGATGGGGT
The DNA here is from genome assembly GCA_943373055.1 of Rhizobium sp. Q54. Taxonomy (GTDB): domain Bacteria; phylum Pseudomonadota; class Alphaproteobacteria; order Rhizobiales; family Ancalomicrobiaceae; genus CALSBD01. Next base: position 3,168 of record CALSBD010000482.1, on the reverse strand, counting down.
TTTTGATGCCGCTCTACCGCATTGTTTATTTTAGCAAGACCGCTGACGACATCGATCTTGCTGAACGCCACGATCAAATCCTCGCCGTATCGCGGCGCAACAACGCCAAAGACGCGATCTCAGGTGCTTTGGTTGCTGGAAACGGCTTTTATTTGCAATGTCTTGAAGGTAGGCGCTCGGTGGTCAATCAGACCTTTTTGCGCGTCGCTCAGGACCGTCGCCATGAGGGCGTTGAGCTTCTGGAAGCCGTGCCGGTCCATGAACGCCTGTTCGCGGCTTGGCCGATGCTGTTCATCAACGTCCATCTGACGCCGCCGGTCGAGGTGAGCCGCTTTACCGCCGACCACACTTTTGATCCCTCGCTGATGACGCCGACCATGGCGGTGTCGTTCGTCACCGCGGCGGCGCAATACGCGATCTCCAACGCGCCGCTGGACGACACGTCGAGCGTGATCCTGTTGTGACCGCGGTTGAGCCGCCGGCGGCCACCGACGACGTCACCCGATGATATCCTCGCCGCGATAGCCTTGCGCGTAAAGGAGCGCGGTCAGGTCGGCATGTTCGATGCGCGCGTGGGCGGCGGCAGCCACTTTGGGCTTGGCACGATAGGCAACACCGAGCCCCGCCACCTCGATCATCGCCAGATCGTTTGCCCCGTCGCCCACCGCCAGTGTCTCAGCCGGGTCAAGTCCGAACCGGGCGGAGAGCTCGAACAGCGCCTCGCGCTTGGCATCTTGACCCAGGATCGGCTCCGCCACCTCGCCAGACAGCACTTCGCGGGCCCCATCGGTCCGGGTGAGCAGCCGGTTGGCGCGATTTTCGTCAAACCCGATCATCGCGGCAATGCGCGAGGTGAACACCGTGAAGCCACCTGAGACGAGCGCGCAGTAGCCCCCGTTCGCCCGCATGGTCGCCACCAGCGCCCGGCCACCGGGTGTCAAGTGAATGCGCTCGGCAATCACCGTATCAACCACGCCAAGATCGAGGCCCGCCAGCAGCCCCACCCTCTCGCGCAGCGCCGGCTCGAAGGCGAGCTCGCCGCGCATCGCCCGCTCGGTGATCGCGGCCACGCGCTCCTTGAGCCCCACCTCGGCGGCCAATTCGTCGATGCATTCTTGGCCGATCATGGTGGAATCCATGTCCGCCACCAAAAGCCGCTTGCGGCGGTGCGCGATCGGTTGCACCACCACGTCGATCGGCGCGCCCTCAAGCGTCGCGCGCACCCGGTCGGCGATCGCTTTCAGATCGGCATCGGGCCGCGTGAAGGGTATGTCGACCGCCACGCCAGGCGACAGCACCACCGTTGCCCCTGCGTGCGGCAGCGCGGCGCTGGCCTTTGCGGCAAGCGCGCCGGTCAAGTCCTTGGTGGCGGGGTTGGCGATCAACGTCGCGACAAAGCTCATCGGCGGCAACTCGGGAGGATGGAGTGAAGCGGGAGACAAGGGCCGTGCTTATCGCAGGGCCAACCGCCAGCGGCAAGTCGGGATTGGCGCTCGCCCTCGCCCGCCGGTTCGGCGGTGCGGTGATTAACGCCGATTCCATGCAAGTCTATGACGCCCTGGCGATCCTGACTGCCCGCCCCTCGACGGCCGACACGGCTGCCGCGCCGCATTGGCTTTATGGCCACGTCCCCGCACGCGAAGCCTATTCGGTCGGCCGCTTTGTCACTGAAGCGATGGCGGCGATCGCGGCTGCCCAAACGGACGGGCTGATCCCGATCCTGGTTGGCGGCACGGGGCTTTATTTCAAGGCGCTCACCCAAGGCCTGGCGGATATCCCGGCCGTGCCCGATGAGGTCCGCGCCTATTGGCGCGCGCGCGCCGACGCGATTGGCGTCGCCGCCCTGCATGCCGAGCTCGCCCTGCGCGACCCCGACATGGCCGCGCGGCTCCGCCCGACCGATCCGCAGCGCGTCACCCGCGCGCTTGAGGTGATCGACGCGACCGGCCGCTCGCTCTCCACCTTCCAGGCCGCGCACGGCCCAGCCGCCTTGCCGTTGGACGACACGATCCCCATTGCCCTCATGCCCGAGCGCGACCGGCTCCACGCGGCCATTGACGGCCGCTTCGAGGCCATGGTCGAGGCCGGCGCGCTGGATGAGGTGGCCCGCGTTCGCGCGCTCGGCCTGTCGACCAGCTTGCCGGCGATGCGGGCCATTGGCGTCTCAAGCCTCAGCCGCGTCCTCGACGGCACGCTGTCGCGCGCCGAGGCCATCAAAGAGGCGCAGACCGAGACCCGCCGCTATGCCAAACGGCAAATGACGTTCTTGCGCACCCAACTGTCCGCCTGGCCGACCGCGCCTGATCCGGTGGCCGCGCTTGAGGCGCTCTCACGCCGCCTTGATCACAGCTCCAGCCGATAAGTCCGGCTGGTTGGCCGATGGAAGCCGGGGTGCGCGGTCGAACCGACGTGGCGAAAACCGAGCCGCTCGAACACCGCGTGGTTCTGCGTCAATTCCACCCGCGTCTGCAGTTCAATGGCCGCCACTTTCAGGCGCCGCGCCTCGCCGATCGCCGCCTCCATCAGCGCCCGACCGATGCCGCGCCCTTGGAAAGCCGGCGCTACCGCAAGCTTGCCGAGATAGAGATGATCCCCCCGCGGTGCGAGGAACACGCAGCCGGCCAGCGCGCCTTCGAACCACGCCAAGAACACCGTCTCCGCCCTGATCTTGTCCGCTAATCCGGCCTCATCCAGCCGCTCAGCCGACGACGGCGGATCAATCACCCCGCGCATGGACGCAAAGGAGGTTTGGATCAAACGCAAAAGCGCCCCGACATCAGGACTGTCGGGGCACCTTTGGAGGATAACGGCAGCGGACCCACCGATGACACTTACTCCCTCAGCATCAACTTCAGGATGGTCGTCTCTGCGATGTCTTGCAAGAGGCGGTCGAGCTGGTTGGCGTCGATGCGGTAGGCGTTTTCGGCCGAGCCGGCGCACTGGCGCAAGAGGTTGGCGGCGGCAGTGGCATTGGAGCCAAAGTTCACCGCAATCGTGATCAGCTGAATGCCGTAGTCATTGCGGATCGCTTCACACCAGTTGAGCATGCGTGCATTGAGCTCGGTGGGGTCCGGCGCGCCGGAACAGCCCGGATACGGTCCCTCACAGCCCCAATAGCCTGGGAATTCGGTCGCCTTGGTGTTCTCACCGTCGGTGATGAGCACCATG
>CALSBD010000481.1:0-3237 GCA_943373055.1 Rhizobium sp. Q54 | reverse complement strand
CTCGGTGCCATAGACCTCGCCGCGCAAGGCGGCCGCGTCGTCGATGCGGACATGCTCTGGCCGGATGCCGAGCGCGAGCGGGCTCTCCGGCAAGCCCTCCCGCACGGGCGGAATGCCGACCGTGACATCGCCGAGCCGCACCTGATCGGCCCCCGGCGCGAGCGCGCTGGATAGCTTGAGGAAGTTCATGGGCGGCGAGCCGATGAAGTCGGCGACGAACATGGAGACGGGGCGGTCATAGATCTCCTGCGGGGGTGCGCACTGTTCGATGAGACCGTTGTTCATCACCGCGATCTTGTCGGCCCTGGCCATGGCTTCCAACTGATCGTGGGTGACATAGACGGTGGTCGCGCCCAGCCGGTTGTGCAGCGCGCGCAGCTCGTGGATCATCGCCTCGCGCAGTTCGGTGTCGAGCGCGCCCAGCGGCTCGTCCATCAAGAACGCCATCGGCTTGCGCACGATCGCCCGGCCGAGCGCTACCCGCTGACGGTCGCCACCGGCAAGGCCGGAGACGGGTTTATCCAGCAAGTGATCGATGCGCAGGATGCGCGCGGCTTCCTCCACGCGGGTCTTGATCTCGGCGCGCGGCGTGCCCTCGCACACCAGCGGGAAGGCGATGTTCTTGTGCACGTTCATGTGCGGGTAAAGCGCGAACAGCTGAAACACGAACGCGATGTCGCGCTCGGACGCGCGCTTGAACGAGACGTCCGTCCCGCCCAAGTCAATGCGGCCCGAGGTGGGGAGTTCGAGGCCTGCGATCATGCGCAGCGTCGTCGTCTTGCCGCAACCCGATGGTCCCAGCATGACGAAGAACTCGCCGTCGGCGACGGTGAAGGTTGAATCCTTCACAGCGATAAAGTCGCCGAAGGATTTGTGCAGGTTTTCCACGCGGATCTCAGCCATCGCGCTTTAGTCCTTGAACTTGGAGACGATGATAAACATCACCGTCCCGGTCAGCGTGGTGGCGAACGACCAGGAATACAGCGTCAGCGAAAACGGCTGCATCAGCATGAACACCCCGCACGCGATGATAACCGTCGCCGCGTTCTCCCAAGGCCCCCGCCGAAACAGGCGGAAGGGTTTTTTGGCAACCAATTCTGGGGATTGACGACCTGTGGTGGTGTGATGTCCGTTCATGCCGTCTTCCTCCCCAGTTCACCGACAGGGGCGTCATGATCAATGGGTTCAAGGACAGGCGAACACGAGATGTGTTCTCTGGCATCCGCGTGAGAGGCCTTGATTCCCGCCTTCTCGAACGCGCCAGGAACAAGCTGCTCCTGTTGAACGCCGCCGAGTTCATCGACGACCTTCGGATGCCGCCGTCTAACCGGTTGGAGCGGTTGAGGGGAGATCGGAAGGACGCGTGGTCCATTCGCGTGAATGATCAATGGCGTGTATGCTTTGTTTGGACGATCGATGGTCCAACCGATGTCGAACTCGTGGACTATCACTGAAGGAGCGTTCCCATGTCCGATCCGTTGGCGACAGACGAGCCGGCCGCGCCCGTTCATCCGGGTGTTTTGATCCGAGATGAGTTCCTGTCCGATCTCGCTTTGACCCCTGCCGAACTGGCGGAGGCGGCGGGCCTGGAGGAGGAGCGCTTGGTGGCGATCCTGAGCGCGCACGCCTCGATTGACGCTGAGGTGTCGTTGCGGTTGGGCAAGGTATTTGGCCAGTCGCCGCGCTTCTGGCTCAACCTGCAAAACCAGCATGACATCGAGGTGGCGACCCGCGCGATCGGCGCCGATCTGGATCGGGTGCAGCCAGTGTCCACCCATGCGGCACAATGAGGGGTGTTTGGTCGGGGTGGCGTTCATTTGCGCACCGCTCCGAAGGTGATGCCGCGCAGGAGTTGTTTCCTGAGCAGGATGGTGAAGACCACGATCGGGATCAGGAACAAGGTCGTGCCCGCCGCGACCGCCGGCCAGTCCTGGCCGCCCTCGCCGATGATGATGGGGATGAAGGGCGGCGCGGTTTGCGCTTCGCCGGAGGTCAGCAGCACCGCGAAGGCGTATTCGTTCCACGCGAAGATCAGGCAGAAGATCGCGGTGGCGGCGATGCCGGTGGTCGCTTGCGGCAGCACGACCTTGAAGAAGGCTTGCAGCCGCGTGTAGCCATCAATCATCGCGGCCTCCTCGTATTCGCGCGGGATTTCGTCGATGAAGCCCTTCAAGAGCCAGACGGCGAGCGACACGTTGACCGAGGTGTAGAGAAGGATCATGCCGAGCTTGGTGTCGGATAGCCCGAGCTCGCGGTACATGAGGAAGATGGGGATCGCTACCGCGATCGGCGGCATCATGCGGGTGGAGAGGATGAAGAAGAGAAGATCATCCTTGAGCGGCACCTTGAAGCGCGAGAAGCCATAGGCCGCCAGCGTGCCGAGCACCACGGCGAAAAACGTCGAGCCAAACGCGATGACGACGGAGTTCCAGAAGCGCGGCAGGAAGTTTGACGGTCCGGCCACCACCATCGACCGGTCACGGGCGATCGCCTCGCAGGTATTGGCCGGCGGCGGCAGGGACTGGAGATACTCCGGCGTCTGACGTGAGCGGGTGGTGAACAGGTTGCAGTATCCCTCCAAGGTCGGCTGGAAATCCACATAGGGGATCACCTTGGGGGGGTAGGAGATGGAATCGGGCGGCGACTTCACCGAGGTGAGCCCGATCCACAAGAGCGGCACGATGGCGATCAGCGCGTAGGCGACGATGGCGATGCCAGCGATGCGCTTCACGAGCAAAGAGGGTTCGACCACCGAATGGGCCGTGGAGATACCGCGAGCCATGGCTTACCTCTGCTTCACGCGGTTGAGCGCTTTGACGTAGATGTTGGCGAGGCCGAACACCGTGACGAACAAAATGATGGCGAATGCGGAGGAGTAGCCCGTGCGCCACTTCTCAAAGGCTTCGCGCTTCAAGGTGATCGAGGCGACCTCGGTGGTGGAGCCGGGTCCGCCACCGGTCAACAGATTGACCATGTCGAACATCTTGAAGTTTTCGATGCCGCGGAACAGCACCGCCAGCATGATGAACGGCAGCGCCATGGGCAGGGTGATCGACCAGAACTGGCGCCATTTCGACGCGCGATCGACCTCGGCCGCCTCGTAGATGTAGTCGGGGATCGATCTGAGCCCCGCGAGGCAGATGAGCATCACGTACGGCGTCCACATCCAGCTATCGACGATGATGATCGCCCACGGTGAGAGCTTCACGTCGCCCAGCATCTGGAACGAGGACGGTT
>CALSBD010000480.1:0-3257 GCA_943373055.1 Rhizobium sp. Q54 | reverse complement strand
CGACGTCGTGCTGCTTGGCCGCGAAACCATCTTCCGCAACGGCGAACGTGTTGGCTGGCTGTCGTCGGGCGGCTATGGCTACACGGTCGGCCGCTCGATCGGCTATGGCTATGTGCGCGACCCCGTGGCTGGCGTCGACCGGGCCAAGGTGTTATCGGGCACCTATGAGCTTGAGGTCGCCGGCGAGCGAGTGCCGGCCGAGGTGTTCCTCGACGCGCCCTATGATCCCAAGAGTACGCGCGTGCGGGCCTGATGCGCCGCACCTGCCAACGAGGCCAAAGCCATGCGCTATAGTCGGCTGACGAACCGCATTGCAGGCCAAGCCTCGCGGGCGTGGGAGCTTTACTTTAAGGCATTCGACGACCAGGCGAACGGGGCCGACGTGGTGTCGGTAATCGTGGGCGATCCGGATTTCGAGACGCCGGCCTATGTCACACAAGCCGCCCTCGCCGCGATCGAAGCCGGCGACACCCACTACACCGATCCGCGCGGCATTGCGGCGCTGCGCGAGGCGATCGCGGTGGCGGAGACCCGCGCGCTCGGCCGGCCGATCACGGCCGACATGGTCACGGTGACAACGGGCGCGCAAGCCGGCCTGTTCATGGCCGCGAGCCTGCTCACCGATCCCGGCGATACGGTCGTGGTGCCCGAACCCGTGTATGTCACCTACATGGGCGCGATCCAACACACCGGGGCCGACGTGATCGCCGTGCCGGCGATCGCCCGCGATGGGTTCCGTCCGGATCTGGACGCGGTCGAGGCCGCGGTGACGGCGCGTACGCGCGCTCTCTTCATTGCCAACCCCAACAACCCGTCGGGCCATGTGCTCACGACAGCCGAGATCGATCGGCTGGTCGATCTGGCGCTGCGCCACGATCTGTCGATCGTCACCGACGAGGTGTATGAGGCGATCGTGTTTGACGAGCCGATGCGCTCGCTTGCGGCGCGACCGGAGATCGCCGACCGGGTGGTCAAACTGGGCTCGCTATCGAAATCCATGGCGATGACCGGCTGGCGGATCGGCTGGATGGTCGGGCCGCCGGCGTTTACCCACCATGCCAATAACCTATCGCAGGCGATGCACTATGGCCTGCAGGGCTTCCTGCAACAGGCCGCCATCACGGCGCTGGAGGCCGGACGCCCAGACGTCGAGCGCATGCGGCTCGCCTATCAGCGCCGGCGCGACTTGCTCGCCGCCGCGCTCAAGCCCCTGCCCGGTCTCAAGCCGGTGATCCCGCCGGCCGGCATGTTCATGCTGGTGGATGTCACGGGGACGGGGATGGACGCGGCCGAATTTGCCAACGCGCTTTATGCCGCGACCGGCGTCGCCGTGCTCGACGCTGAACCGTTCGGCCGCTCGCTCGCCGGCCACATCCGCATCACCTTCGCGAAGTCGGATGAGGACCTGAACGAAGCGGCCCGGCGGATCGCGCGGTTCATTGCCGCGCGCGGCCAGTTAAAATGAGCGATCAGCCCGCGTAGCGCCGTTTCAACAGGTGGAACACCGCGCGGGCGGCCTGCACCTCGCCACCTTCGGGGCGGCCGGGCTTGGCACTCGGCGTCCAGGCATAGACGTCGATGTGGAGCCACGCCTTGGCGCGCTCGACGAACTTCTTCAAGAACAAAGCCGCCGTGATGGACCCGGCGAACGGCGCCGACGAGATGTGGTTGGTGTCGGCGATCTTGCTGTCGAGCCAACCGGCATAGGCCGGCCAGAGCGGCAGGCGCCACAACGGGTCGCCGATCGCGTGGGACAGGGTTTGCAGTTCGGCGGCAAGCGCGTCGTCGTCGGTGTAGAACGGCGGCAGCTCGGGGCCAAGCGCAACGCGGGCCGCGCCGGTCAAGGTCGCCATGTCGACGATCAGCTCGGGCTCCTCCTCATCGGCGAAGGTGAGCGCATCGGCCAAAATCAAGCGGCCCTCGGCGTCGGTATTGCCGATCTCCACCGTCATACCCTTGCGGGACGCATACACGTCGCCGGTGCGGAACGAGCGGCCGGAGATGGAGTTTTCCACGGTCGGGATGATCACGCGCAGCCGAACCGGCAGCTTGGCGTCGATCACCATACGGGCGAGCGCCAGGATGGCGGCGGCGCCGCCCATGTCCTTTTTCATCAGCGCCATGCCGCTTGAGGGCTTGATATCAAGACCGCCGGTGTCATAAGCGACACCCTTGCCAATCAAGGTGACCTTGGGATGGGTCGGGTCGCCCCAGGCGAAATGAATAAGGCGCGGCGCGCGATCCGAGCCTTTGCCGACCGCATGAACAAGCGGAAAGCCGGCCGCGCGCAGCTCATCGCCAACGTGCTCGGCGGCCGGCACGCCCGCGCGGGCCGCCTCGGCGCGCACGGCCTCGGCGATTTCGGCCGGGCCGAGATCGTTGGCGGGCATGTTGACGAGATCGCGGCCGAGCGCGACGGCGAGTGCCTCGCTCATCACGCTGGCGCGGTCGACGCTTGGATCAACACACAGCGACGGGCCGTCCTTGCCGGCCGCGCGATAGCGATTGAACCGATAGGAGCCGAGCGCGAAGCCAAGCGCGGCCAACGAGGGGTCGTCAACGGCCCCCTCCAGCCGCCAATCGCCGGCCGGCAGCGCGGTGGCAAGCTTGCCAAACAAGAGCGGCACCCGCCCGGCATCGCCGGCGGCGCCCAAGCCGAATAGGGCGGTCCCGATGTCGCCGTCACTGCCGGGCACCGCGAGCGTGGCGCCGGCCTTGCCATCAAAGCCCGACGCCCGCGCGAACGCCGCTTGGGCGGGCGAGAGCGCGGCCAGTGTGGCCCCGAATGTGGCAGGCGTGGTGACATGGACCGGTCGAGCCTCGGCCGAAAAGGGCTTGAGGACATCGGGCTTCAGGCTATCGAACTTGGCAAAATCGGGCACGATCGGCTCCGTGAGGACGGCTCGTGGCGCGAACTTGACGTCGAAGTGCCCCCGGCGACAAGGGCAGGCTTCGACGGTCAAGTCCTATACGTCCACTTTAAACATCACCGTGTTCGTGGTTGCGCGAACTGCGCCACTCGCCCTCGAGCTGGCGGCTGAAGGACGCGCGCGTCGGAATCACACCCCTTTGCACGGCGACGACACGGGCAAAGCATAACGGCGTCGCGCCCCTTTACCAAGCATTAGGGTTAACCGTCTATTTCTCGATCCGTCCGGTTAAGCGGCGTTTCGCGGGCCGGGCTCGCTGGGTGCCGTGGGGGCGTCGAGGAGTAGGAAGATGACGTCGTTCGCTCGTTGTGTGAAAAGCGCGCCTCT
>CALSBD010000479.1:0-3258 GCA_943373055.1 Rhizobium sp. Q54 | reverse complement strand
GGCGATTGTCGAGCGGTTTGGCATTGCTTTGCCGCCCGCGGCGAAAGCCGCGTTGGATGATCCGGGGCACGAAACGCCAAAGCCGGGCGATCCGGCGTTCGCGGCCGGTCGGTTTGAGATCGTCGCCACGCCGCGCATGGCGCTTGATGCCGCGGAGGCGGCGGCGCGGGCGGCCGGCTATGAGGTGATCAGCCTGGGCGCCGACGTAGAGGGTGAGGCACGCGAGGTGGCGGCCGCGCACGCACGCGAGGCGCTCGCTTTGCAAGCAGCGGGCCGCCGGGCGGTGATCCTGTCGGGGGGCGAACTGACGGTAACGATTCGCGGCCAAGGGCGTGGCGGGCCCAACCAAGAGTTCGCATTGGCACTTGCCTTGGCTTTGAAAGGCGCACCGGGCATCAGTGGGCTGGCGGGTGATACCGACGGCACCGACGGCGGCGGTGGCGCGGCGACGGACCCAGCGGGCGCGCTCGTGGATGCGACGACGCTCGCCCGGGCCCAGGCCTTGGGCCTTGATGCCGCCGCATTTTTGGAGCGAAACGATTCCACGGGCTTTTTCGAGCGGCTTGGGGACCTGTTGGTGCCTGGACCCACATTGACCAACGTCAATGACCTGAGAGCCGTCGTGATAGAGCCTGTGGGGTAACTCCACCGTGGCGGGTTGACAGCCGAACGGGAGTGCCCACAGTACGGCGCGGGGGAAGCGGACCTTTGGGCCGGAAATCCGCGCGATTGGGACGGCGCCAACCGCTGCGGGATCGGCGGCCGGGACCGGGTTAACGAACAACAGCGACTGGCTGAAACCAGTCGCGCCAATGGAAGAGACGTCAAGCGCGATGATCACAGCGGACGTGAAACGGGCTCTTGCCCGCACGGTGGCTACGGGTGTCGCAGCCTGCGCCTTGGGTATGCTGGCGACCCCTGCTTTGGCGGACCTGCGCCTGTGCAATCGAACCTCGGCTCAAGTGTCCATTGCCATCGGCTACAAGAACGACAAGACGTGGCGTACCGAGGGGTGGTGGAATATGCCCCCCAATTCCTGCCACACCTTGCTCGAGGGCGCCCTGTCGTCGCGCTACTATTATGTCTACGCGGTCGATGAGACGACCCGGGGGGAATGGGGCGGCAAGGCCTTCATGTGCACCCAAGACAAAATGTTCACGATCGATGGCATCGAAGAGTGCGTGAAGCGCGGCTATCAGCGCACCGGCTTTTTCGAGATCGACACCGGCGATCATCGGTCCTGGACGGTGCAGTTGACCGAGCCCGAGCGCCGCGGGCCCACACCCTCTGCCGCCGCGCCGCAAGCCGTGCGTCCTTGAAACGGCGTCGGAGAGTAAATCTTCGGAAGACCTTGGAATACGAGTAGTAGTAAAAGCGGTTCTCTATGGGTGAGTTCGCGCTTTGGTGGTTGTTCCTCAAAAGTAACCACCATTAACTCGGTGTCGACGCTTTGAGCGGACACTGCGCGTCAACCAAGAGTGCCGCCATGACCGTGAGCCGTAGCCATTTGGACGCCCTTGAGGCGTCGTCGATCCACATTCTGCGGGAGGTGGTCGCCGGTTTCGCCCGGCCGGTCCTGCTTTATTCGATCGGCAAGGATTCCTCGGTTCTCCTGCATTTAGCGCGCAAGGCGTTTCATCCCGGCCGCATTCCGTTTCCGGTGCTGCATGTGGATACCTTGTGGAAATTCCAGGACATGATCCGCTTCCGCGATGCCACCGCCGCCAAGCTCGGGCTTGATCTGCGGCTGCACACCAATGAGGAAGCGGTCGCGGCCGGCGTCACGCCGTTCACTGCCACCTCGGTCGTCTATAATGACCTGATGAAAACCCAGGGCTTGCGCCAGGCGCTGGCGCGTTGGTCGTTTGACGCGGCCATCGGTGGCGCGCGGCGCGACGAGGAGAAATCCCGCGCTAAGGAGCGCATCTTCTCCATCCGCTCGGCAAGCCAGCGGTGGTCACCCAAGGCGCAGCGGCCGGAGCTGTGGTCGCTCTACAATACGCGTCTGGGCGAAGGCGAGACGATGCGGGTGTTTCCGCTCTCCAATTGGACCGAGCGTGACGTCTGGCACTACATCTATCGCGAACAGATCGAGATCGTGCCGCTCTATTTCGCCCGCCCGCGCAAGATTGTTCACCGCAAGGGCGCGATGATCCTGGTGGATGATCACCGCATCCCGATTGGCCCTACCGACCAGGTGGAGACCCGCTGGGTGCGGTTCCGCTCCATTGGCTGCTATCCCTACACCGGCGCGATCGATAGCCGGGCCGAAACGCTGCCTGAAATTCTCATGGAGATGGAAACCTCCCGCACGTCCGAGCGGCAGGGCCGCCTCATTGACACCGATCAGGTCGGGTCGATGGAGAAAAAGAAGCAGGAAGGGTATTTCTGATGAACACCCAAGCCGCCCGTGCCCTTCAAGCCGACCAGGCCGCCCACCGCATTCTTGAGGCCGAGGCCCGCAAGGACCTCATCCGCTTCATCACCTGTGGCTCGGTGGACGATGGCAAATCGACCTTGATTGGTCGCCTGCTCTACGACAGCCAAATGATCTACGAGGATCAATTGGCCGCGCTGGTGACCGAGAGCCAGAACCGGCCGGTGACCGATGGCGGGCTTGATTTTTCTTTGCTGGTCGATGGGCTGCAGGCCGAGCGTGAGCAGGGCATCACCATTGACGTAGCGTATCGCTTTTTCTCGTCCGGCGGCCGCAAGTTCATTGTCGCCGACACACCCGGCCACGAGCAATACACCCGCAACATGGCAACCGGGGCCTCGTCGGCGGATCTTGCTGTCATCTTGATGGATGCACGCAAGGGCGTGCTGACCCAGACCCGGCGCCATGCGTTCATCGCCACGCTTTTGGGTATCCGCTCGCTGGCGGTCGTGATCAACAAGATGGACCTTGTGGACTACGATCAAGCGCGATTTGACGCGCTGTCGGCGGACTTCCGCGCGTTTGCCGATCGGATCGGCGCCTCGAACGTCACGCTCATTCCCATCAGCGCGCTCAAGGGCGAGAACGTCGCCCGTCGGTCGGAGGCGATGGGGTGGTATACCGGCCCCACGCTTCTGGAGCATTTGGAGACCGCGCCGGTGGAGCGGGTGGCGGCCCGCACCTTGCCGATGCGCTTTCCCGTGCAGTGGGTCAATCGGCCCTTTGATGACTTTCGCGGGTTTGCCGGCACGCTCGCCAGCGGCCAGATGAATCCGGGCGACACTGTCCGCGTGATGCGTTCAGGCCAGCAAGCGACCGTG
>CALSBD010000478.1:0-3271 GCA_943373055.1 Rhizobium sp. Q54 | reverse complement strand
CGCAGGGGAAGGCCTTCCCCCCTTATCCGGTCCTGTCCCTTCAGAAGGGTTCCTTGAAAAATGTCAGAAAAGCGCGTATGTTTCTAACAGGAGAAAGACGATGACACGGCTGACCGAACAGATTTTGTCGCATGCGACGGGCTTGCCCGAAGGCGCTCCTGTATCCGCCAAGAGCCTGCTGCACCTCGGAAATCGGGCGGCCGTGGATCAGGCGTTGTCGCGCCTGACGGAGCGCGGGCAGCTCATCCGCGCCGGTCGTGGCGTTTATCTGCGCCCCATCGCCAGCCGGTTCGGTACACGCACGCCTTCGGTCGAGCAGGCTGTCGAGGCCCTTGCCACCCAGAAGGGAGAGATCATCGTCTCGAACGGCGCCGCCGCGGCGAACGCCCTTGGCTTGACGACGCAAGTGCCCGTCCGCTCGGTTTATCTGACCTCCGGGCGAAGTCGAAAGATGCGCCTCGGCAAGCAGGTCGTGGAATTGCGGCACGCACCGCGCTGGCAACTGGCCCTGGCCAACCGGCCGGCAGGGGAGGCCGTGCGGGCGCTGGCCTGGCTCGGCCCGGAAAAGGCAGAGGCCGCGCTCACGACATTGAAGCGGAAGATGCCGCCCGGCGTGTTCGGCGAACTGGTCGCTGCCGCGCCGCAGCTTCCGACATGGCTCGCGCAAAGCGTCGGAAAGGCGGCGTATGGCTGACGTCTTTCTCCAGCTTTCGGCCGAGGACCGGCGCGACGCGCTAGGCGTCGCGGCAGACCGTTCGGGCCGTCCAACGCATCTCCTCGAAAAGGATGTGTGGGTGGTGTGGGCGCTGGCGACCCTCTACGCCGCGCCGCTCGGCGAGCATCTGGTGTTCAAGGGCGGCACGTCGCTGTCGAAAGCCTATCAGGTCATTCGCCGGTTTTCCGAAGACGTGGATCTGACCTACGACATTCGGGCGATCGCGCCCGATCTGGTCGGGGACAATGGTGAGGGCCTTCCGAAAACCCGCAGCGAGGAAAAGCGCTGGTCCAGCGAGGTCCGTCGGCGGTTGCCGGCCTGGGTCGCGGAAACCGTGCAGCCCGTGATCGCGAACGCGCTGGCCGCCGAAGGTCTGGCGGCGACCATCCGTGTGGAGGATGAGAAGCTCTTCATCGACTATGAGGCGACTGCGGCCGGGTCAGGCTATGTCGCGCCCAGCGTCATGCTGGAGTTCGGCGCCCGCTCGACGGGCGAACCGGCGAGCCTGCGCGATGTCTCCTGCGATGCCGCCGACCTGATCGACGGCCTGGTATTCCCGACGGCGCGGCCGCGCGTCATGCACGCGGAGCGGACGTTCTGGGAGAAGGCGACTGCCATCCACGTCTTCTGCCTTCAGGAGCGGCTGCGCGGCGATCGCTTCGCACGACACTGGCACGATGTTGTCCGGCTTGATGAAGCCGGCTTCGCGGAAGCTGCTTTCGCCGATCGCGAATTGGCCAATGCTGTCGCCCGGCACAAGTCGATGTTCTTCGCGGAGAAAGCCGCCGACCGCACGCCGATCGACTATGCAGTGGCCGTCAACGGCGGCTTGCAGCTCGTGCCGATTGGCGACGGCGCGACGGCGCTTAAGGACGACTATGCCCGCATGGTCGAGGATGGGCTGCTCTTCGATGACGCAGAGTCGTTCGAAGCGCTCATGGCGCGATGCGCTGACATCGCAGCGCGGGCTAATCGAGCGAGCTAACAAAAACTGGGCCACGCGTTAAACGGTGTGGCGACGCGGAGGGGCTATGTATCTCGAAAAAGTTATTCTCAGCAATTTTCGTTCCTTCGAGGAAACTGAAATTCCGCTTTGCAAAGACCTAACACTGCTTGTTGGAGAGAATAACGGCGGCAAGAGCAACGCTATTGATTCGATCCGCCTCCTGACCGCCCCATTGGGCGGGCGTCGGGAGCTTTATTGCGAAACGACTGATATCCGATTTGGAAGCGCGGAGCGGAAATTTGAGGTCAGCGCGACGTTCACGGAGTTTAACCCTGCTCAACAAGGTCGGATGATATCGGCCGCAACAGATGCGGCTATTAGCGGGTGTATCTTCGGTCTGAAGTATGATGAAACGACCGGGCGCTTTCCGGTTCGGCCGGCTCTTTGGGCGGGGCATCAACAGGGCAATCCCGAGCCGGGATGCCATGAGATGATCCGCCACGTCTATCTGCCGCCTCTGCGTGACGCGAAGCGGGCACTTGCCTCTGGCAACCCCACTCGCATCTATGCTCTCCTAAACCACTTCCTGGAGGGAGGTGATCCGGAGGTGCTGGCCAAAACGCTCCAGCGCGGGGCGGAGGCTGATATTCTCGGCAAGGTCGGTGGAGCCGTCGAGATCGGGCTCAGTGCGCTGACGGCCGGCGTCAGGCGACAGGCAGCGTCACTCGGTTTTGCAAGCGACGAGAAGTTGATCGATATCGCGCGTGATTTACGCTTCAAACTTGCAGATCACGGTATCGAACCTGAAGATCTCCGCTACTCGGGACATGGTTATGCGAACCTACTTTACATGGCGACGATCGCCGTCGAACTGGAAAAGGTAAACGACGCCGATCTTACGCTCTTCCTTGTTGAGGAGCCGGAGGCGCATCTGCATCCACAGCTTCAGGCTGCGGTTCTTAGTTTCCTGGACGAGCAGGCCGAGAAATCCCGTAAACCGCGAGAGGGTCATCACGGACCTGCGGGCGAGTTGCAGGTGGTCGTGGCTACCCACTCACCGAATCTGTCGGCGTGGGTGGAGAGTAAGAAGCTCGTCTTTTTCCGTTCATTCCTTCCTGCTCCCGCAGTGGAGGCGCCGGCTGGGGCAGAAGAAGAACCGCAACTCCTCGCCGGTGACCCCGTGGCGATGATGCCGGAGATCGAGCCGAACCCTGTCATGCCGGTTCGCCGCGCGCGGCGTGTAACGCGCTGCATCCCGCTAGCGGCGCTGGCGCTCGACCCGGCGGAGTGCCGGAAAGTCGATCGCTATCTGGATGTGACCAAATCGGCGTTCCTGTTTGGCGGCCGCGTCCTCTTGGTGGAAGGCATCGCCGAAGCGTTGCTGCTTCCTGTCATGGCGAAGAAGATCGTCCTGAAGGACGATGCCGACAAGCTTCGCTTGTTCCGATCGGCTGTCTTCGTGCCGATCGACGGGGTCGATTTCCAGCCCTACACCAAGCTGCTCCTTTCGCCGTTCAACGAAGTCCGGATCGCGGATCGGCTCGTCGTTTTAACGGATGGCGATGGTGGCGAAGTGGCGGAAGGGGTGATGACACCCGGCGCCGCGCGCA
>CALSBD010000477.1:0-3273 GCA_943373055.1 Rhizobium sp. Q54 | reverse complement strand
GCAATCATGACAAGTCCGTCGCGGACCAAGATTCCAACGCAGTAGGTCATTCAACCGTCTCCAGCCCCGGCGGCGCGCGCCCGGCACCGCGCGATCGCCCGCGCCACATTTCCCGGCTTCGCAGCGGAACGCAACCAGCATTTATGGCAAGCCAGCCACCCTTGGTGTGGTCGCGTACGCAATTGCGCAAGGGTGCTGAGCAAACAATCCCGCCCCGGGAAGGAGAGGCTTACGCGACACCGAGATGATTAGACAGGCTCTGGGTTCGCCTCGACCCTGTCGGGAGACGCCAGCGCGCCGACATGGTGTTCGATCGAGCGGGCGTAATAGCTCATCACCACCGTCTCGGCCGGATTGAGCCACGTCAGCCCCTCGCTCTCCAAGACAAGACCGCGCCGCACGAGGCCGTCGAGCGCGTCTCCCACCGCGGCATCGCGGTCGCGCCGCATGATTTTGACGGGAACGCCGGCGCTCTCCAGCTCGTCCATCAATCGCGCGACGCGGGCCTTCCATTCCATCGCATCCAGGCGTTCCTCGGGGTGTTTGAGAAACACGGTCGCCAACAGCGGCACCGGGAGCGCCGGGATCACCCGCCCGATCCGACGCATCAGATCAACCCCCAGCGTTTCGATCACGGCGAACCGCTCGTCTTCGCTCAGCCGTTTCAATGAGACGCCTCGGTTTTGACACCACTCACGTAATGACAAGGGCGAGCCGAATGAGACACAGGCATAGCCGTTCTTGTCCCACCGTCGCACCAGCGAAAGCCCGAGCGCCTTGAGGAAATAGCGCCCAGCCGCCGCGATGCCTTGCCGTTGTCCGCCTTGCCCGGCTTCGCGCGCTTGGGCGGCAGTCAAGGTGCGGTCTTCCAGCACCCGGTCGTAGTTGAGCCCCACCGGCACGAACACCACGTCGCGTTCAGCCTCGGGATCGAACCGACCGACCATGTAGCCCAAAAGCCCAAGCTTCGGCGGTCGCAGCGCGCCATCCCGGGTGAGCCCGCCTTCGGGAAAGATCGCCTGCGTGACGCCCTCTTCGGTGGCGATCTGGACGTAGCGCGCCAGTACGCGCCGATACAGCGGATCACGGCTGTCGCGACGGATGAAGTAGGCCCCCATTGCCTTGATCAAGCTTTGCAGCGGCCACACCCGCGCCCATTCGCCCACGGCGTAGGACAAGGCCGATGACTGAGCGGCCATGTAGGTGACGAGCACATAATCCATGTTGGAGCGGTGGTTCATCACGAACACGACGGTCGCATCGCGGTCGATTTGCGCGAGCCCCTTGTTGTCGGAATAGCCAAGCCGCACCCGATAAAGAAGCCGCGCCAGCCAACGCGCCGCGCGGGTGCCGAGCCGGAAATAGGCATAGGCATTGAACTGCGGCACGATTTCGCTGGCGTACGTCTTGACCCGATCAAGCGTCACCGCACGCGGCTCGCCCGCCTCGGTGGCGTGGGCGTCCCCGGCGCGGATCACCTCTTGGTCAAACACCAGCCGGTCGATCAGGCTCTCTCGTTTGGTTAGCTTAAACGGCTGGATGCGCAAGTGAAGCCGTTGATTGACCTCATCAATCGCCCGGTTTGCCCGCTCGCGCACCACCCAGCGCAGACCGGGCACCAACAGGCGATCAATGAGACCCGCCAACGCCAACAGGCCCGCGATGACGACGAGCCACAGCGGCAGTTCGACCGTCGCTCCCATGGATGCCCCCCCTTCGCCTGTCAGCCGGCGATTGGCGAAAGCATAGCGCGCAACAGGGGGTCTGGGGAAACACCTCATCGCATGCGCAGTTTTGCGGTCTCGAAAACCGGACCACCGCCATTGCCAAAACCCCCAAAGCGCCTAGAAGGGGGCGTTGCGCCGTGGGGGCACGGCGCTCAAGCGAAGGCGGACCCTTCTCATGATGGAAGGCTTTTCAGCCGAATTCTCGGCTTTTCTCCAAGTTATTCTGATCGACTTGGTTCTGGCGGGCGATAATGCAGTCGTCGTTGGCCTCGCCGCGGCGGGTGTCGCACCCGATCAGCGCCGTAAGGTGATCTTCCTCGGGATCGGTTTGGCCGTGGTGATGCGCATCATGTTTGCGCTCGTGACCACGCAGCTTCTGGCGATTGTGGGCCTCATGCTGGCCGGCGGCGTGTTGCTGCTGTGGGTCTGCTGGAAGATGTACCGCGAGATCACCGAGAGCCACGCGGCTGAGGAGAAGGCCGCGGAGCTTGCCGAATCCGTCATGACCGAAGAGATCACCGGCGAGGCGGCGCAAACGGCCACCTTGACCGAGCCGGCGGCCGCAGGCGCGCGCAAAACCTTCGGCCAGGCGCTGTGGCAGATCACGCTCGCCGACGTGTCGATGTCGCTCGACAACGTGCTGGCCGTTGCCGGCGCCGCGCGCGATCACACCACCGCTTTGATCTTCGGTCTCATCTTGTCGATCGCGCTGATGGGCGCGGCCGCCACGGTGATCGCGCGCTTGATCAACCGCTACCGCTGGATCGCCTGGATCGGTCTCGTCGTCATCCTGATCGTCGCGCTGCGCATGATCTATGATGGCGGCCATGAGGTGTTGACGGCCGTGGCGGCGGGGCACTGACCGATGCGGTTTGCGACGCCCTTGGTCGGGGGCCGGCTCGTCAAACGCTACAAGCGGTTTCTGGCCGACGTCCTCTTAGATGACGGCCGTGAGATCACGGCATACTGCGCCAATCCCGGTTCCATGCTGGGCTTGGCGACGCCGGGCGCGCGGGTGATGCTGTCCCTGTCGGATAATCCCGCCCGCAAGCTTGCGTTCTCGTGGGAACTCGTCGCGGTGGACGGCGTCTGGGTCGGCATCAACACCGCTCACCCCAACACGTTAGTCGCCGAAGCCATTGAAGCGGGCGTGATCAAAGAGCTCGCCGGCTTTGATCGCCTGCGCCGCGAGGTGAAGTACGGCAAGAACAGCCGTGTCGACATTTTGCTCGAGGCGGACGGCAAGCCCGACGTGCTTGTCGAGGTGAAGAACGTCCACCTGATGCGCCAACCGGGTCTGGCTGAATTCCCCGACAGCGTCACGGCGCGCGGTGCCAAGCATCTCGATGAGCTCGCCGACGCGGTCGAAGCCGGTCGACGCGCGGTGATGGTCTATCTGGTGCAATATCCCGGCTGCGAGCGCCTGGCGTTTGCCGCCGATATCGACCCGCACTATGCCGACGCCTATGACCGCGCCGCCGCGCGCGGGGTGGAAGCTTTAGTTTATGTGTGCCGTGTTGATCCCACCGGCATCGAAGTCGAACGC
>CALSBD010000476.1:0-3273 GCA_943373055.1 Rhizobium sp. Q54 | reverse complement strand
GATCCGCCTTAATCCGCTCGGCAAAGCTGAGCGCGGCGGCCATCAAGGGCGAGGCGGGATGGGCCGCGCGTTGCCCCATGGCCGTCTGGGGCGACGTCGACACCGGCAGGCCATTGCTGTTGGCCTCGCCGCCCTCCACGGGCAGCGGGATGCCTTCACCACCCTCCAGGCCGCTGGCGTCAAACGCCGCCGTCGCGCCCGACGCCGGCGTGGCGCCGGTCACCGACACCTCTTGCAGCCCAGTCAGAGCGTTCGCCGGCGTGCCGGCCACGGCACCCGTGCGAGACTTCGCCCCGGCCGGCGAGGTGGCCGTGATGGCGGGTCCTTTCGCGGCCGCGTTGGTCGCCACACCGAGCGCGTTGGTGATGGCAGTCGCCGCTGTCTGGGCGGCGCTCAAAGCGGCTGATTCCACGACCAAATTGAGGGCGCCACCCGCGGCGGCTGAGGCCGAGGTTGCGGTGGTCGCCACGACGGGCGCCTTCACCGCAGCTGCCGGCGCAAGCGGCTCTTTCGGCAGTGTGGTTTTGGCCACGGGCGCCTCGGGCACGCCTGTGTTGGGGGCTGAGCTGGCGGCCGTGGCGCCGGTTTCGATGATCTCGCCCGTCTCTCCAGTCGCGCCTGGCACAAAGCCAGCCGCCGCGGCCGAACCGGGCAGAGCCGGGTCCTTCGACCCTTCGGAGGACGTGCTGGAATCCGCGTCGGGCTCACCGGTCACCACCGGGGTCGTTTGAAGTCCAAGTCCGCTGGGCACGGCTGGCGCCGGTGGCACGGTGATGGCAAGGCCAGACAAGGCCGAAACGGCCAAAGGCGTGGTCTCAGGCCCGGCCGGCGGCGGCACGGCGGCCTCTTCGCCGGCGGCTTTTGCGCTCTTCACGCCCTTGAGCTTGATGGGGTCCTCGCCCGCCGAGCCTGCGCCGCCCAACAGCTTTGCAAACAGGTCCTGCACGGAGCCCGGCGCGGCGCCCGCCTCGTCGGCGAGGCCAGCACTCCTCTTGTCCGCCTGGATCGAAGCGGCACGGGTGACGGCGTGAATGCTGGGCAATTTCGACCTCTTCGGCGTTTGGGGCGACGGATCGCTCACCCTTGTGACGCAAAGCGCGGGCCACATGCCAGGCGACGCGTCATTCACCCCCTGCCAAGTCACAAATCATTGATTCAAAAGTCAAAATTTACGAAGTTCGGCGATCAGCCGAGGCGCGCTCCCCGGCGCGCTGCCCTAGAGGCCCGGCAAAACTTGCCGGTTGATCCCGCGAGGGGGACAAAACCGTCGCCCTGCCCGTTGACTGCCGATCGGCTTTTCCATGAAGGAAAGCTTGTTGAACGCGGCTTCGTCCCCTATTTTCGCCGGTATTGCGGGGTGAATATCTCAATCCCTGCTTGGACCGCCGATGGGTCGTGTCGCGCCATGCTCAATAGCCTAGATCTTCCCGGACGCCCTGAAGACACCCGCGTGGTCGTGGCCATGTCGGGCGGCGTCGATTCGTCCGTGGTGGCGGGCCTGTTGAAGCGCGAGGGCTATGATGTCGTCGGCGTGACGCTCCAGCTGTACGATCACGGCGCCGCAACCCACCGCAAGGGCGCGTGCTGCGCCGGCCAGGATATCCTCGACGCCCGCCGCGTCGCCGAGCATCTCGCCATCCCGCACTATGTGTTGGACTATGAGGCGCGGTTTAAGTCGGCGGTGATTGATCGCTTCGCCGAGAGTTACATCGCCGGCGAAACGCCGATCCCGTGCGTGGCGTGCAATCAGACCGTCAAGTTTTCCGATCTCTTGGAAACCGCTCGAGACCTTGGGGCGGAAGCCCTCGCAACTGGCCATTATGTGCAGTCGCGCTTGATGGCCGATGGCCACCGCGCCCTGTTTCGGCCGGTCGACCTCGACCGCGACCAGAGCTACTTCCTGTTCGCCACCACCCAGGCCCAGCTTGATTTTTGTCGCTTTCCGCTTGGCGGCCTCACCAAGCCGGAAACGCGTGAGATCGCCCGCTCGCTGGGGCTTGGCGTCGCTGAAAAGCACGACAGCCAGGATATTTGCTTCGTGCCGCAGGGCTCCTACGCGGCCATTATCGAACGGTTGAAGCCAGGGGCGGCGGAGCCGGGCCACATTGTCCACATTGATGGACGGGTGCTTGGTCGCCATGACGGCATTATTCACTACACGATCGGCCAGCGCCGCGGCCTTGGCATCGCGGCCGGCGACCCGCTCTATGTGGTGCGCCTGGATGCCGCGCGGGCCGAAGTGGTGGTGGGGCCGCGCTCCGCATTAATGACACGCGCGCTTCATCTTCGCGATGTTAACTGGCTTGCTTCCGCGTCGCTGGACTCCATCGGGCCCGAGGGGCTGGAGGTGTTTGCCAAGGTGCGTTCCACCCGCCCGCCGCAGCCCGCCGTCGTGTCGGTGGTCGACGGGCGCGTGGTGGTCGATCTCGCCGATGGCGACACCGGCGTGGCACCGGGCCAAGCGTGCGTGTTCTACGACGCGCCCGACGGCGCGGCGCGGGTGCTCGGCGGCGGCTTCATTGCCACCACCGAAGCCGCCCGCATGGACGATCGCCACACCCGCCAAGCGGCGACCTTGGCGGCGGAATAGGCGGGCCACGGCGCGAGAACGGTTCTCCCGGCTCGCCCGCGAGCCCGCGCGAACTGATCTTCTCGAACCGAAGGAACTGTGCCCCTCATGACCGCTTCCTCCCCGCTTCGCGCGCCCGATCCCGACCTCAAGACGCCCGGCCCCCGGCTCGATCAACGCACCGTCTTGAACGCCTATTCGAAGTGGGCGCCGATCTATGACTTCGTGTTCGGCCGCATGGCGTTGTTCGGCGCCTTCTTCGACGGCGCGCGGCGAGCCGCCATCGACATCATCAACGGTCGCTCAGGTCGGGTGTTGGAGCTGGGCGTTGGCACCGGTCTCGCGTTGTCGCGCTACGCGCCGCACCTGTCGATCGTCGGGATCGACCTGTCGCCGGAGATGCTCGAGGTGGCGCGCAAACGGGTGGCGGACGAAAACCTCACCCACGTCGAGGCGCTCTTGGAGATGGACGCCGGCGCGCTTGAGTTCCCCGATGCGTCGTTTGATCTCGTTGTGGTCATGTACACCATCACCGTCGTCCCGCACCCCGATCAGGTGATGGACGAGGTGGCCCGGGTATTGCGGCCGGGCGGTCGCGCGTTCTTCGTCTCGCACTTCGCCTCCGAGGACGGCTGGCGCGCCGGCGTTGAGGCGACCTTGACGCCGCTGACGAAAAAGCTCGGCTGGCGCCCCGATTTCCCCGT
>CALSBD010000475.1:0-3279 GCA_943373055.1 Rhizobium sp. Q54 | reverse complement strand
CACCCCGATCGCCCAGGCGAACGCGACGGCTGAGGCGACCGCGCCGACCAGCGGGTGACGGGTGGCCCGATAGGCGAACGCGCCAAACAGGCCATAGACAAGGAAGAACAGCGCGATCACCGGCACGATGATGACGAGGAAGAACAGCCGCTCGAAATCGAGCGCGACTGCGATCCCCAGCGAAACGAGAAACGCAAACAGCGCCACCGCGTGACCAAACCGCGCGGCCCCCACACCGCGCGTCGCCCACTCCACCGCGAGGAAAAACAAAAGCGTGCCCAGCATCATGGCGGCCATCAACAACCCCCGCCCCGGCCCCGGCACGAACGACGTGACATAGCGATCCAGCGGGCCCACCAGCGCGGCAAAACCGAAGCCGACCGCAAACAGGCTTGCGAGCGCCGCGCGCCGCCACGCGACCGGCCCCGGCGCCGGTGCCTTCACGGCCAAAAGGCACGCTGCCGTCAACAGACCATAGGCGCCGAAGTGGACAGCGAGATAGTCGCCCACCAGCACCGGCAAGAAATGGGTCGGCACCACCGTCAACACGAGCGGTGTGACGATCATGGGAACGACGATGACGATCCACAATCGCCGCCACGCGAGCCCGGCTCCGGCCGGCACCGGCGACACCTCCGGCAAGAAGCGGGCGAGCGGCCGGGCAATCAGCACCATGCCGAGCAGCAACACGAGGATCGCAAGGCCGCCCGATGTCGCCGTGACCGGCCCAGCCCGCGAGATCGCGAACGTGCCGTCGAGCCACTCCACCGCCGCGATCAGTCCGCTTTCGGCGTAAAGCACGCCCACATGCTCCACATTTGGCGCAAACACCGCGCGCCGCGCCGTGCCGGCGGCCAGATCGCCATAGACGACCCCGGGTTCGGCGGCACCCGGCGCGACCATACCGACCACCCGCAATGCCTCGTCCTTCAGCTGCGTCTCGAAGTCGCCGACGATCACCAACAGATTGCGCGGCTCCGTCGGCGTAACGGCAGGGGAGAACATTGAGATCGCCACCGTCGCCGCCACATCGGGCACCTCCATGGCGAAGCGGATGATGATGTCGGAGGCCATTGAGTGACCGAGCACTGCCAGGCGCCCATCGCCCAGCGGCCGGGCGAAGGCGGCCACCTTCTTGGTCTCCTCCACCAGCGTCCGGGTCGCGCCGTCCGCGTCGGTGATCGATCCCGTCAACGCCGACCCATTGCGGCCATGGCCGGCAAAATCAAACCGCACCGCGGTGTAGCCGGCCCGCGCCAGGGTCTGCGCATAGGGCAGCATCAGCTGGCGCGATCCGGCAAAGCCATGGGCGATCACCACCACGGGGCCCCGCCGACCATCGGCCGGTCGGGTCACTGTCACCGGCGTGGGGCCCAACCGCAGCTCTTCATGGACGATCCCCGCCTCGGTGCGCGAGAGCGCCGCATAGGCCCAGCCGATCAGGCCTAAGGCAACGGCGAGGAAGATCCAATCCAGTCGAGAGAGCCGGCGAAGCAGGGAGGTGGAAGCAGTCAACATGGTCTTCCTACGCGCCGACACGCGGGCTGGATGCCAGCGAGCGCACGGGAATAGACACGCTCAACTGTCAGCTTCCCTTGCGCACGATGAATGCCGCGATCAGATCAGCGATCGCTCCGGGCGTCGTTGCCGGCGCGTCGCCGCGCGGCAAGGCCCGCTGAAACACCGTTTCGCCGGCCGCTCGCACGTCCGCCATGCGGCGGGTCAACGCATTGGCCCGCGCGCCGGGCTGGGTGCCGAGCACCAACACCGGCGTGCGAATGGAGGGCATCAGCGACAGGGTGTCGCGCTTGGGGTCGGGCGCATAAAACGACATGAACGCTCGCGCGGTGATGCGCGCGGAGGGGCAATTCAAAAAGCCGGGCACGTCGAAGCCCTTGTCGGGGCGCTGGGTCGCCATCATCGATTCGGCTTCAGCGAGAATGGTCGACACCGGCGCGCCATAGCGGCGCTCATAGTCTTCCTCCGCCAACTCGTCCTCGGCCTTTCCATGCGGATCGATGAACACCGCACCCGCCACCGTGGGCGCGACCATCAGGTAGCGCGCAACCAGATTGGCGCCCATGCCGATGCCGGCGACGAACACCTTTCGGGTTCCGGTGGTGCGGGCATAGTTCACCCAATCCTCCACCTCGGGCACCATGTCGGCGAGCGTGCGCCCTTGCACCTGCCGGCAGTCGATCGCCCCCGCGCGCCGGTCGACGCCCAAGGTCAAGGTGGGTGCGATGACCGAGACGCCGCGTTCGACAAGCGCTTGCCGGAGGCGACGAATCGGCTCGGCATCCTTGTGGCTTTGCGCGTCATGAATGATGACAACAATGGGCGTGTTGGTGGCCCGTCCCGCCTCGTCGAGATCGGCCAAGCCGACGACCCCTTGGGTCGACAAGGTGACCACCCGATCCTCCGCGCGCACCGACGGCAGGCTCCACACGGGCCCCGCCGAGAGCGCGAGCGCCAGCGCCGCCGTGTGCGTCCATCGCGCCCCGCGGGTCATCGGCCAACCTCAGAACTCGCACCACCGGATCCCGCAGCGCCGCCGACCGCGCACGGTGCCACGCACGTCTCCGGCTGTTTGGCCACCACCGCGCTGGCCTCGACACGACGCGCGCATGTGGCCTCGCCAACACCAGGGCATGGGGCATAGGTGAGCGTGTCGGTCGCCGTGCCGTCCTTAAACACCAGCTGCACGCTGATTGTCTTGGCCGTATCGAGCTTAAACGCCTCGTAGATCTTGGTTTTCTCGCCAATGGAGAACGGCAAATACTCGTTGCACGCATCAAGCGGCCAGGTCTTGTCGAGCGCGTCGGTGTTCAGCGACCAGCGGATCTCGGACAATCCGCACGCGTAGGACACGACAGCGCTGAAATAAACGAGTTGTCGGCCGCTATAATTACGAAATGCCACCCACTGCGTCGCGCTCGCCGCCGCCATCTGCTTGAACGTCTCCAACGGCGGCAACGATTGCGCCCGCGGGCTCGCCATCGGCGTCACGACCAAGAGAGCTGCACACAAAAAGGGGGCGAAGGCGCGCATGGGATCCTTACAGGTCAGCCAAACCGAGTCAGTCTCATGACTGTACCGTGAAGCCTGCCGCTGGCGAGCGGCAAAATCATGATGCTCGCCGCATGAACCGCCCGATCCAACAAGTTGCCGCGCGGTCTCCCCTTTTCGCGGCGCTTCGGCCTCGCTATAGAAGAGAACGAACGGAAACGATTGACCTCTCTTGATGCCCACCTCTGTCGCCACCGCCTTGAGCCTTTC
>CALSBD010000474.1:0-3297 GCA_943373055.1 Rhizobium sp. Q54 | reverse complement strand
GTGATGACAAAGGCCACCGCGCGATAGGTGGTCGCCGTCAAGGTGCTGGCGCCAAAAGCCTCGAACGCCAGACCGAGCGCCAAAACATGACCATTCACGAGCAAAGTGAACCACTCGGGCGAGGTCACGAACTCGGCAATCTCCGGCACGTTCGCCGGGGTGGCGCTCACGCTGGCGCGCGCCCAGGCAGCGATGAAGAGATCGTCGACATGGGGCACATAGGCGCCCGGCGAGCTCAGCCACATGAAGCCGACGAGGATCGTGACCGCCAGGATCAACAAGCCCGACCGCGCCGACACCGGTGGCGCGGCAACGCGGGGGGATGCGGGCGAACTTGTCTCGACCATGTGACGTTCCAAGATCAGCGTGAAGCTTATCCAATCGCAGACGTCGAAAGGCTCGGTGCGACATCCTCTAGCAGAACTTTGATGACAGTGTCCTGTTCGGCGTGGGTCAGGCCGGGGAAGTGCGGCAAGCTGAGTGTTTCGCGGCCCCACCGCATAGCTTCCGGGTTGGCCGCCTCGGTGTGCGGATATTTGGTGCGATAATAGGTCAGCTCGGGTAGCGCGCGGTAGTTCACGGTCACGCCGATGCCGGCCGTGTTCAAGATCGCGATGGCTTCATCCCGCTTGCCGCCGGGCACGCCGATGACGAACAAATGGCTGGCATCCAGCGCGCCCTCGACCGGCGTGACAAGCCGGAACGGCGACCCCTTAAGCCCATCGCGATAGCGCGCGGCGACCGCGTGGCGATCGGGCAAGCGGGCGTCGATGGTGCGGATCTGGTCAGGCAGCAGCGCGGCCAATAGATCCGGCAGGTTCGCCTTGATGCCCAGGCGCTGCATATCCCAGTGGTTATACCGCCCCCCGGCGAACCGATCGACGGCGATCGCGCTCATGCCGTGGAGCCGGGTTTCCAGCGTGCGCCGATACAGGCCCTCGTCGCGGAAGATCACCGCGCCGCCCTCGCCGCAGGTGACGTTCTTGGTGGCGTAGAACGAGAAGGACGCCGCGTCGGAATGGGTGCCGGGGCGATCGCCGCCGAAACGGCCCTCGAAGCAGTGCGCGCAGTCCTCCAGGATGTAGATGCGTTGGCCGGGCGCCTTGGCGGTCAGCGCGCGCCTGAGTGCGGCGATGTCGATCATCTGGCCATAAAGATGCACCGGGATGACGGCCTTGGTGCGCTCTGTCACGGCCGCTGCCATGGCCTCGGGCATCGTGAGCAACGTGGCCGGGTCGCAATCGACCATCACGGCGGTGGCGCCGAGGATTTCCACCACATTGGCCGTGGCGATGAAGGTCATGGCGGGCACGATCACCTCGTCGCCCGGGCCAATGTCCATCGCCATCAAGGCGGCCATGGCACCCGAGGTCCAGCTGGAAACGAGCACCGCGTGGGGCACATTGAAATAGTCGCACAGCTGGGCCTCGACCGCCTTGGCGACGCGCCCGGTGGTCAAGAACGGCGAGGCCACCACGTCGGCCATGGCCTTCGCGTGGGAGGCATCAAGCCCATGGCGGTAGAAATCGACCTTCATGGTAGGCCTCCTCAGGCGAAGCGGGTGAAGTCGGAGCTGGCAACGATCTTGGGCAGTTCCTCGAAGAACTGGCGCTTGGGCGCAAAGCCGAGCGCCCGGATCGCGGTGTCATCAAGGCTGTAGCGAACATCTTGGCCCGATCGATCAACGGTGCTTTCCCAGGCATCCTGGTGGGGCACGCCGACCGCATCGGCGATGGCGCGCAGCACCTCGATGTTCTTGAGCTCGATATTGGCACCGATGTTGTAGATGCGGTTGGTCTCGCCGTGGCGGATCAAGGTGAGCACGGCCTCCACCGTATCGTCGGCGTGCAGCCACGAGCGCACATAAGAGCCGTTGCCATGCATGATCGCCCGCAAGCCGCGGCGCATGCGCCAAGCGCTCTTCGGGATCAGCTTTTCGGGATACTGGTGTTCGCCATAGTTGTTCGTCGGGCGGGCGATGATCCAGTTGATCCCATAGGTGCGGCCCCAACTCTTGACGAGCATGTCGGCGGCGGCCTTGGAGGCGGAGTAGGGATTGGACGGGACGAGCCGGTCGGTCTCCGCGTGGCGGCCCTCGGCAATATCGCCATAGACCTCGTCGGTGGAGATGTGGACGAACAGCGGTCGCTCGGCGACGTGCTTTTGGCGCACCAGCTCCAACAGGTTTTGGGTGCCCATCACGTTCGTCTCAAAAAACTTGCGGTTTGACGTGATGGCGTTGTCAACATGGCTTTCGGCCGCGAAATGGACGACGACGTCCGATTCCGGCAAAAATTGCATGGTCGCGATGTCGACCTGATGGAGCCGATAACGCGGGTGTTGTTCGAACTCGCTTTTGACCTTCAGGTCCGCCGCGTAACTGACCTTGTCGAAATTTTTCACAAAGCATCCCATGTCCAGGCACGCGCGGACAAAGTGTTTGCCAATAAAGCCGAGGCCGCCGGTCACGGTGACGATTTCAAAGGGTCGCATGGGGATATCCGAATCGGTGTAGTGTGACGCAGGCAAGCCACTTCGCGGGGCCGAACCTATTCAATGCGACGTCCGGCGGCAATTGATTGGTCGGCGGTCGGCGTGGGTCAGAGCGTTGTCGGTCTTGCGCACCCGCGATCAACGCTGGGGCCTCTTGGAACGCGAGTTGTTTGAATGACCAAGCCGCACATCTCGATCGTCGCGCCCGTCTACAACGAGGAGGCCGCGACGCTGACGGCCTTGGTCGAGCGGCTCAAGGCGGTGGTGGGCGCCATCACGCCGCACATGCAGATCGTTTTGGTCGATGACGGCAGCCGGCTGCCGACGTGGAATGCGATCGCCGAACTCGCCCGGACCCACCCTGATGTGGTGGCCTTGCGGTTCGCGCGCAATTTCGGTCAGCACGCGGCCATCTCCGCCGGCATTGATCACGCCACGGGCGACTATGTCGTGGTGATGGATTCCGATTTGCAGGATCGGCCGGAGGTCATCCCGCAGCTTTATGAAAAAGCGCGCGCGGGCAACGACATCGTCTTCGTCAAGCGCCTGCAGCGGCCCGACGCGCTGTCGACGCGCGTGTCGTCCTACCTGTTTTTCAAGGTGCTCAACATCCTGGCCGAGGATGTCCATGATGGAACCCACGGCAACTTCTCCATCATCAGCCGGGTCGTCGCCGATGCGTTTCGGTCGGTGCCCGATCGCGACCGGTTTTATGCGGGCACGGTGCGCTGGCTCGGCTTTCCGGTCGCGGAGGTCGAGGCCGAGCACGGGGAGCGCTTCGGCGGCCGACCCGCGTATGGCTTG
>CALSBD010000473.1:0-3307 GCA_943373055.1 Rhizobium sp. Q54 | reverse complement strand
TGCTTTTACTCGTAACCAATAGACACTGTTTCGGACTAACTGTTGCGCGATATTGAACACGGAGTTGCCCTGCGGGGGTTACACCGCATGCGCATTACATCGCATTGTTTTGAAAACCAATGAGTACATATTCATTTATGGCAAAAGTGACCAAAGGAGGCCGTAATGGTTATGGCGGCCCGTGTATTTGACGTCATCGGCTATACCGACGACGAACTCATCCCGCCGGAGAGCTGGCGCTTCGACACCGTGGAGCAAGCGGCGCGTTTCGCGCGCTATTTGCACCGCCGGCAGTCGCGTGTCGACGTGTTCGCCCGGGTTCTGGGTGAAACAGGTCTGGTCGAACGCTCGCAGATCGTTGCCAAGCTCGGTGGCCCACAGCCGACCCTCCATTGACGCCGTGTGACGTCCCGCGCGTCCGCGTTACTGCCCACTCCCCGACCGCATGAACACGTCAAACCCGACATAAAGCACTTCGGGCGTCTTGCGCTTGAGCGTGAGGTCGACGAGCAGCGACAAGCTGCGCGCACCCAAATCTCGGGCTCGCGGCGCCACCAGGGCATGGACGAGGCCTTCGGCAAGCAAGAGCCGCTGATCGGGAAGGGCATCGGCAACCATCAGCAACAGATCCGCCCGGTCGATGCGATCCTTGTACTCAATCGCGACCGACCGCCAGGCTTCCGCGTCCAGCATCGGCCAGGCACCCAGCGACACAATCGCCTTCACCGGCGGATCGGCCATGGCGAGCCGACGCGCGATCGCCAGCGCCTCCGCCGGATCGCCCTTGGACGCAAAGGGTGATCCATCTACCTCCACGAACTCCTCGCCCAGCGCATCGCGCAGGCCTTCGAGCCGTTCGTCCAATGCAGGCGTTGATGCGTCGCCGGTGATCACCCCGATCCGCCCACCGCGCGGCATCATGCGGCGCAGCGTGGTGGCCATGGCGCGGCCGAAATCCTTATTGTTGGTGCCGATAAACGCCTCACGGGGTGTGCCCGGGAACTCACCATCCACCGTCACCACCGGGATGCCCGCACGTCGAGCGGCCAGGATCGCCTGCCCGGTATCAGCCTGACCAGCCACCACGGCAATGCCGGCCGGCGATTCCGCCAAGGCCGCCGTGAGGATTGCCGCCATCTGATCGGCATCGGCGGCCGTTGGCCCGACCGCGCGACACACCACGTTCAGCTCGGTCGCCGCCGCCTCGCAGCCCCGGCGGATCTCATCCAGAACGGGACTGCCGAGCCGCGGCAACACCATCAAGAAGGTCGGCGCCCGCCGACCCGCCTCCTCGGTCGCGGGCGACGTTGCCGGATCGGTCTGTGCGTGCGCCGCCGACAGCGGTAAGCTGATCAGGCCGAGCGCCACCAACACCCCGACCAGCGCCGCGCGGATCATGGCCTCAAGCCCCCCGCTTGGCGGCAATCGCGTCCCAGATGAGACCGGCGATATCGGGACCGCCCAACCGCTTGACGGCGCGAATTCCGGTCGGCGAGGTCACGTTGATCTCGGTGAGATATCCACCGATCACGTCGATGCCGACAAACAACAGCCCACGCTCGCGCAGCGCGGGCGCAAGGCGGGCGCAAATCTCCCGCTCGCGCTCAGACAGATCGGTCGACTTGGCGGCGCCGCCGCGCACCATGTTGGAGCGCAAATCGTCGGGCGCCGGCACCCGATTGACCGCGCCGGCAAACTCGCCATCAACGAGAATAATCCGCTTGTCGCCGTCGCGGACCTCGGCGCGGTACTCTTGCACCACCCACGGCTCGCGGAACGTGGCGGCGAACAGGTCATAGAGCGAACCGAAGTTTTCATCGCCCGGCCGCAGACGAAACACCGCCGCGCCGCCGTTTCCGTAGAGCGGCTTCATGACGATGTCGCCGATCTCGGCCCGAAACGCCTGGATCTCCGCCTTATCCCGCGTGATCAGCGTCTTGGGCATCAGATCGGCGAACTGCATCACGAACACCTTCTCCGGCGCGTTGCGCACGTGAGCGGGATCGTTGACGACCAGCGTCTTGGGGTGGATGAGCTCCAACAAATGGGTAGTCGTCACATAGGCCATGTCGAACGGTGGATCCTGGCGCAGCAGCACCACGTCCATGGTCGACAGATCGACGCGCTCAGGCGCGCCGAGCGTATAGTGGTCGCCCGCCACGTCGCGCACGCTCAGCGGCTCCACCACCGCCGAGACGACCCCATCGCGCAAAGCGAGCCGGTCGGGGGTGTAGTGGAACAGCGAGGCCCCACGCGCTTGCGCCTCCAACAGGAGGGCGAAGGTGGAATCACCGGCGATCTTGATGGACGCGATGTGGTCCATCTGCACGGCCACGCGCATGGGCATGGGGCTCTCCTGGGTCGATTGCGTTGGCATCCTGATAGCGCCGATCCGGGCGCGCGACAACGCGCCTCAGCCGTGGCCGGTGACCGCCTTGGGCTGATAGGGCGCCTCCAGCTCGGCGACGTCCGCTTCCGACAACTTCAGATCCAAGGCCGCGACCGCGTCGTCGAACTGGTGCAGCTTGGAAATGCCCACGATCGGCGCCGTCACGCCCGGCCGCGACGCAACCCAGGCATAGGCGATGCGCGCCATCGACACATCATGTCGTTTCGCAACCGACTCGACCGCGCTGACGACGGCCAAATCCGCCGAGCTGCCATAATAGCCGTGCGCGATCGTATCGGTCTTCGCCCGCGTGGTGGCCGCGCCATGATCGGACCCACCCGCATTCGGGGCGGCCCGATTGCCGGCCAAGAAGCCACGCGCGAGCGGCGACCAGGGGATCACGCCAATGCCCTCTTCACGGCACAAGGGCAGCATTTCGCGTTCCTCCTCGCGGTAAAGGAGATTATAGTGGTTTTGCATGGAGATGAACGGCGCGAAGCCATTCGCGCGCTGGATCGACAGCGCCTTCATGAAGCGCCAGGCATCCATCGACGAGGCGCCCAAATAGCGCACCCGACCCGACCGCACGACATCATCGAGCGCATCGAGGCTCTCTTCCCAGGGCGTTTCGGGATCAAATCGATGGATCTGGAGAAGATCGATCGTCTCAAGGCCCAATCGTTTCAGGGACGAATCAACCGCCTCGAAGATGTGCTTGCGCGACTGGCCGCGCTCATTGGCGCCATCCCCCATGGCAAAATGAAGTTTCGTTGCCAAAACGAACCGCGAGCGCGGCACACCGGCGAGCAGTCGGCCGGTGATCTCCTCGCTCACCCCGCGGGAGTACATATTGGCGGTATCAAAGAAGGTGATGCCCAAATCGAGCGCCTTCTCGATGATGGTCCGGCTTGCCGCCTC
>CALSBD010000472.1:0-3311 GCA_943373055.1 Rhizobium sp. Q54 | reverse complement strand
GGATCGAAAATGAAAACCTCGCCTTCAACATCTTCAGCGGCTTGACGACGTACGATAGCCAGACCGGCAAGATCGCTCCCGATCTCGCCGAATCCTGGTCAACGCCCGACAACAAGGTGTGGACGTTTAAGCTGCGCAAGGGCGTGAAGTGGCAGAAGGGCTATGGTGAGTTCACCGCCGCCGACGTCATCTACACCTATGAGCGCATCCTCGATCCCAAGACCGCGTCGCCCTACCGCTCGGAGCTCGCCGGCATCGTCAAGATGGAGGCGCCCGATCCCTATACGGTGGTCATCGAGCTGAACGCGCCCAACGGCAACTTCTTGCACACGGTTGCCAACTATCACCAGGGCCAGATCGTCAACAAGAAGGCGATCGCGGATGCCGCCGATCAGGTGAAGTGGAAGCCGGTGGGGACCGGCCCCTATGAGGTCGAATCGATCGACGTGTCGTCGCGCATCATCTTGAAGCGGCACGAAGGCTATTTCCGCGGGCCCGCGCCGATTGCTCGGTTGATCTTCGAGATCATCAAGGACGAGAACACCGCCACGATCGCCCTGCGCAATGGTGAGGTCGATCTCGTCATGCGCGCCAACAAGGAAGAAAACCTCACGATCCTGGCCAAGGAAGGCTTCACGCTCAACAAGCTGGAGAATTACGCGGTCGCCCTCAAGGTCTTCAACCCCGACTTCGCGCCGTTGAAGGATATCCGCGTGCGCCACGCCTTTGGCTACGCGATCGACTATGCGGCGATCACGCAAGCCATCTCGCCGTCCCTGTCGGGTCCGGCGCACTCCATGCTGATGCCGTGGATGGACGGCTATACGCCCGACGTGCCGCGCTACGAGTATGACCCGGCCAAGGCGAAGAAACTGCTGGCGGAGGCCGGCTATCCCAAGGGCTTCACCGTGAAGCAGTTGGGCACCTCGGCCCAAGGTGTCACCGAGCTCCAGCAGTTTGAAATCGACTATCTGGCGCAGGTGGGCATCAACATGGAGATGGAGCTGGTCGATACGCCG
Source organism: Rhizobium sp. Q54 (assembly GCA_943373055.1). Classification (GTDB taxonomy): domain Bacteria; phylum Pseudomonadota; class Alphaproteobacteria; order Rhizobiales; family Ancalomicrobiaceae; genus CALSBD01. The sequence goes on along the minus strand of CALSBD010000472.1, from coordinate 2,292 downwards.
ACCTTCAACCAGCGGCGCAACAAGGGTGAGTTCGAGACCGCGACCCGGCTGCTGCCGGCCGTCAATCCGGACATGATCCTGTTCAGCTATTTGCACCCCGCCAACATTTCGCCGAAGGGGCTCAATGGCGCGCGCTACGACAATCCGGAGCTGACCAAGCTGATGGAAGCCGCGCGGGCCGAGGTCGACCCGGAACTGCGCATGAAGCTCTATGCTCAGGTCCAGAAGATCGCCATGACCGACTTCTTCTACCAGCCGCAGTACACCAACAACGTGGTGTGGCCGAGCAAGAAGTCCGTCAAGAACGTCCGCCTGAACTATCTCGGGCAGGGCTACTTCTACGAAATGGACATCCAGTAACCGGAAAGGGCGTCGGCCATGCTCTCCTACGGATTGAAGAAGCTCGGGCAACTCTTGGTGACGACTTTTGGCGTCGTGACCTTGGTGTTCTTCACCTTGCGGCTCATTCCCGGTGACGCCGCCTCGGCGATGGCCGGCGACAACATCTCCGGCGAAGCCCTCGAACGCATGCGCGAACAGATGGGGCTCACCGAGCCCCTCTTCATCCAATACCTTATATACTTGAAGAACTTGGTGACGCTGAACTTCGGTGAGACGATCACCACCAAGCTCTCGGTTGCCGATCTTATCATGAGTGCCCTGCCGATCACGTTGTCGATCGCGCTGGGCACGATTGTTTTGACGGTGGCGATGGCTATTCCGCTGGGCACGCTCGCCGCCTTCATGGCCTACAAGGGGCGGCGTGGGCTCGACAACCTCATCACCGGCACGGCGATGGTGGTTGATTTGATGCCGTCGTTTTGGACCGCGCTCGTCTTCTTGTTGTTGTTCTCGCTCGTCTTGGGCTGGTTCCCGGCCAGTGGCCTGGTGAGCTTTGATGATCCCGGCCAGTTCTTGCTGCGCATCGGTCTGCCGATCCTCGTCTTGTCGGTGACGCAGGTCGCCACGATGGCGCGCATCACCCGCACCTCGGTCTTGGAGGTCTTGGGCGAGGATTACATCCGCACCGCTCGCTCGTTGGGCTGGTCGGAGCTGCGCGTGTTGTTCCGCCACGGCCTGACCAACGCGGCCTTGCCGATCGTCACCGTGATTGGTCTGAGCTTTGGTAATCTTCTCAATGGGACGGTGATCGTGGAGTATATCTTTACGATCCCTGGCATTGGAACCTTGCTGGTCAATGGCATCAACAGCCGCGACTACCAAATGGTGCAAACTTTGATCGTGTTTTACGCGGTCATCTTCGTCTCGATCAACTTCATGACGGACCTCGTTTACAAGAAGCTCGATCCTCGGGTCCGCTTCTGAGCTGTCGCGCGGGTAAACAAGGTCTATCGATCGGAGGGATACGACATGTCGACCACTTTGGCCCCCAGCATTCCCCTGGCCATGACGCAAGGCCCGTCGGCGCCTCGCTTCGAGCGGACTCGCGCGATCGTGCTGAATCGCAAGACGCAGCTGGCGGCGCTGATCCTGGTGCCGATCCTTGCCTTGACGGTATTTGCGCCCTTTCTGCCGCTGCAGGCCCCGTTGGAGACAAATCTGCGGGCCATGATGCAGGCGCCAAGCTTCACGCACCCGTTCGGCACCGACCGCATGGGGCGTGATGTGTTGAGCCGGACGTTAGCGGGCGTTCAGGTGTCGCTCTACGTCGGCTTCTCGGTCGCGCTGATCGCGCTGGTGTTCGGCATCGTGTTCGGCACGCTGGCGGGCTTCTTCGGCAAGTTCATCGACCGCACCATCATGACGGTCGTGGATATCTTCCTGGCGTTTCCCTCGCTGCTGCTCGCCATCGGTCTCGTGTCGATCATCGGCACGGGCATGATCCCGGTCATCTTGGCGATCTCGCTTGCCGACGTGCCGCGCTTCATCCGCTTGCAGCGATCCTTGGTGCTCAGCCTGCGCACGCGCGCCTATATCGACGCCGCCCGCACGGTGAGGGCGTCCAAGTGGTGGCTGTTGACCCGCCATATCGTGCCCAACACGGTCGCGCCGTTGCTGGTGGCCGCCAGCATCGCGGCGGCCAACGCGATCCTGGTGGAGGCGAGCCTGTCGTTCCTGGGGCTTGGCATCATGCCGCCGTCGCCCTCACTTGGGAACATCATCCGCGACGGCCAGACCTACCTTGAGCAAGCCTGGTGGATTTCAACCATGCCGGGCCTCGTGATTCTGGCGATCGCCATCGCGCTGCACTTCCTGTCCGACGCCATCCGCGAAGTCTTGGATCCCCGGTCGCACAAATGACCGATCTGTCCCGTTTGCCCCTGGGAGGCG
>CALSBD010000471.1:0-3313 GCA_943373055.1 Rhizobium sp. Q54 | reverse complement strand
CATGCACGAGGACCGCGTAGTTATCGCTCAAGCACGGCACGAGGCGGACGTCGAAAGTCATGGGGGATCCCATCATTATTTCTTGTGGGTGTCGGAATTGCTGGCCGCGTTCGTGCCAGGGCGCCCGTTCTTCCAATCATCCAGTGCGTGATTGACCTCGGCGCCGAACTGAAAAATCAGCCCTGCAATATAAAAGAACAGCAACGCCGCGATGACACCCGCGAAGCCCGCATAGGTGCGCGTGTAGCCCGCGAAGTGCGACATATAATAAGAGAAGATCAAGCCGGCGAGGAACCACAGGAACATCGTGGTCAACACACCCGGCAGCACGCCCATGATGGTCTGCCGCTTGGCGGGCAGCCAGAAATGCGCGGCCAGCAGGAAGAAGAACAGCGCCGCGGTGAAAAACAACAGGGGCAGGCGGTTGAAGTAGGTCCAATAATTGGCGAGCTCAGGCACGATCGGCACCATCAGGCGCCACGCGATCGGCATGACAATGACGAGAAAGCCAAGGCCCAAAATGATGATGCCGCCGACCAGCAAGAATAGCGATCCTTCCAAGCGGCGGATCAAGAAGTTGCGCATGTCCATGGTGCGGTAGGCATAGTTGAGCCCCATGCGAAGGCTCTCAATCAGGCTCGTCACAATGACGACGAGCAAGATCACGCCCACGGTCAGCACTTGCGCCTGACTACCCGACAGCACGGTTCTCAGTTCCGGTTTGATGATGCGCGCGATCTCTTCAGGCAAGACAAGGAACAAGCCATCGGTGGCCGCCGCCGCCAGATCCGAACCGCCCCAATAGGCCGCCAGGCCGGTGAGCAGAATGAGGAACGGGAACAGCGAAAACAGGATCGAGTAGGCGAAGTTCGATGAGTGCGCGAAAGATTCGTTGCGCAGCAAACCCCAATAAAACGACTGCCAGAATATGTGCGCGACCGCGCGCCACCCACGGGGTCGCTCGGCTGGGGTCGCCGCTGAAGGGGCCGGAGTTTCCGGTGTCGCTATATCCGTCATCGCCCCACATATAGTCGCGGCATTGAAAGGCCACAATCCGCCTCGACTGCGGACGCGACACGCGCGACCGCGAGGGCTTGATCCGCGCGCCCGCGCGGCCCATGACAGACACGGACGACCGATCGTTCGCCTCACCACGGATGGCGGGCTTTAGAGGACCCTTGATGCTTCAGTCGCGCTTTCCCCGCTTGACCCGCATGGCCGTCGCGATCGCCCTCATCGCGGCGGGACTGACCACGTCGGTGCCAAGCGTCCTCGCGCAAGCCTCCGATCCCGCGCCCACCACCGCGCAGCCACCCGCCCCGGCCTTGGAGCCGGGCACGCCGCCGGTGCTGTCCCCCGCGCCCCCGCCCCCCGCCGCCCCTGCGGCTCAGCCTACGCCCGCGACCCCGAACGCGCCCACCCCGGCGCCTGCCCCTCGCTCGGACGACCAAGTCCTCCTGGATGCGTGGAAAGGCGAGCTCGATGGCATCACCCAGGCCGCCCGACGGCCCGGTATTTTTGATCGCGAATTGGTCGAGTTCGCCGAGCGGGCCGAGCAGATCCGCTTGCAAGCGACCACCATGGCGCAGCGCATCGCCCCACAGGTGAGCGCGCTCGAAGCCCGGTTGCGTGAGCTTCAGCCACCCCCGGCCCCAGCGGGCGGTGGCGACGACACCAAGACGCCCGTGGTCGAATCAGACGCTGTCAAAACCCAGCGCGAAACCTTGACCCGTGAGCTTGCCCAGGCCCGCGGCGTCTTGCAGCAAGCGCAGGAAGCCGCCGTGCGGGCGACACAGCTCAGCCGCTCGGTGACCGAGAACCGCCGCGGCCGGTTCGCCGAGCAATTGCTGGCCCGAACCCGCTCCGTCCTCGACCCCGCCTTCTGGATCGACGCCATCGCCGCCCTGCCGACGGTGACCAAATCGGCGACCTTGCTGGGCTCCGACTGGCTCGGCGTGATCACCAAACGCGGCACTGGCACGGCGCTATTGGCGATCCTGGGCGCGGTGGTGGCTGCCGGCATGCTCCTGTTGCCAGTGCGCAATTGGCTGCACCGGCGCACCGTGCGGGATGCTGACGCCCGCCCCTCCCGCTTTGCCGCCTATCGGCGCGCCTTTGCGATCTTCCTCGTCAATGTGATGGTGCCCTTGTTGGGGCTCGCCTTGGTGTTCCTGTCGCTCAAGACGTTTGACTTGATGCCGCGTCGCATTGAGCAGTTCGTCCTGGCGGTGATCATCTCCACGCTCGTCTTCTTCGCCATCACCGGCCTCTCGCGCGGCCTGTTGGCGCCGCGGCGCAATCATTGGCGGCTGATCCCGCTGTCCGATGAAGCCGCCGCGATTGTCCACGGGCTCTTGACCACCACCGCCATCGTGGCGGCGATCGCTGTCTTCTCCAACGAGCTTTTGGCCATCCTATTCGCCCCGCGTGAGGTGTCCGTCGCCGTTCTGGCCGGGTTCGCAATCACCCTGTCGCTCCTCACCATGGGCGTGTTGCGCGCCATCGCCAGCGCCACCGCGGTCGACGAGAGCGCCGAACAGCTCGCCATCGATCTCGACGGTCGCCCACCGGAGCCGAAGGGTCGGCTATGGTCGCTCCTCGTGCCGCTCGCCTGGATCGCGCAGATCGTCGCGATGGTCGCTTTGGTGGCCGGCTATGTGCAGTTCGGCGAGTTTATCGTCGTCTACTCATTGTGGGTCTTGGGCGTCATCGCGGTCTTGTTCCTCACGGTCGGCCTCATCGACGAGGCCTCCAGCCACGCCATGCGCGCGGGCGGCACCGTCAGCAAGGCGATTTCACGGGCAACGGGCCTTTCAACCAATGTCACCGAGCAAATCGGGGTTTTGCTGTCGGGCTTGTTGCGCCTCGTCGTGCTCGCGCTCGCCCTCATGTTTGCCGCCGCGCCGCTGGATGTAACGTCGGAGGAAATCCTCGGCATCGTGCGCTCAGCCTTCTTCGGCTTCCAGGTCGGCGGCTTGCGCATTTCGCTGTCGACTATGCTGGGCGCCGTGGTCGTCTTCGCGCTGGGTGTGTGGATCACCCGCGCGGTGAAGGGGTGGCTTGAGGAGCGCCTGTTGCCGCGCACGCGCATGGATGCGGGCCTGCGCAACTCCATCAACACCTCAATTGGCTATGTGGGCTATGTCATCGCCGCCATGGTGGCGTTCTCGTTCGCCGGGCTTGATCTCGACAACATCGCCATCGTCGCCGGTGCGCTGTCCGTCGGTATCGGTTTTGGCTTGCAGTCGATTGTCAACAACTTCGTCTCCGGCCTTATCCTGCTGGCCGAGCGACCCATCAAGGCGGGCGATCT
>CALSBD010000470.1:0-3316 GCA_943373055.1 Rhizobium sp. Q54 | reverse complement strand
GGTGTTACCCTTGTCTCCGGTCTAAACACCCGCCAAGGGGGAGGGGACGCCTGAAATGGGGCTGAGGACGGCCTAACCCTCTCAACTCACTCAACAATCCTTCGAGCGTCCCCTCCCCCCTGGCGGGGGAGGGACAGGGAGAGGGGGAGCCACGCGTAAGCCCCTCAAACATTCACTCCCCCTTCTCCCCTCGTGGGAGAAGGTGGCGCGTAGCGCCGGATGAGGGGGAGCACCAAGTTCAAACGTAATGTTCGTTGATCGGCACCCCTCATCCGCCCCTTCGGGGCACCTTCTCCCGCTAGGGGAGAAGGGAAGACTCCGGCGGAGAAGGTGCCTTCAAACAACCGAGGCCACCGATGCGTTATTTGCCCATCTCTCCCACCGATCGCGCCGACATGTTGGCGGTGATTGGGGTTTCGTCGATTGATGATCTGTTTGTCGATATCCCCGCCGACAAGCGGCTGCCGGGGCTCGTCGATCTGCCGCGCGCGGCGTCGGAGATGGCGGTCGAGCGGCGGCTCGGCGCGCTGGCCGCTAAGAACGTGCCGGCCGGTTCGGTGCCCTTCTTCGTCGGCGCAGGCGCCTATAAGCACCACGTGCCGGCCTCGGTCGATCACCTCATCCAGCGCTCGGAGTTTCTCACGAGCTACACGCCCTATCAGCCCGAGGTGACCCAGGGCACGCTGCAATATCTGTTCGAATTCCAGACCCAGGTGGCCAACCTCACCGGCATGGAGGTGGCCAATGCCTCCATGTATGACGGCTCGACGGCCGCGGGCGAGGCGGTTTTGATGGCGCACCGTGTCACACGCCGGCGCGAGGCGGTGCTGTCCGGCGGTCTCCACCCGCACTATGCCGAGGTGATCCGCACCTTGTCGGACATGTCCGGTGATGCCTGTGTCACGCTCGCGCCCGATCCGATGGGCACCGAGGACATCCTCGCCGCCATCGGCCCGACCACAAGCTGCGTCGTCGTCCAGTCGCCCTCGGTGTTCGGCCAGATCATTGATTTGAAGCCGATCGCTGAAAGGGCACACGCCCATGGCGCGCTGTTGATCGCCGTCTTCACGGAAGTGGTCTCGCTCGGCCTCATCGAGCCGCCGGGCGCCCAAGGCGCTGATATCGTCGTTGGCGAGGGCCAGTCGATCGGCAACGGCCTCATCTTCGGCGGCCCCTATGTCGGCCTGTTCGCCGCCAAATCGAAGCTGATCCGCCAGATGCCCGGTCGCCTGTGCGGCGAGACGGTCGACGCGGAAGGTAAGCGCGGCTTCGTGCTCACGCTCTCCACCCGCGAGCAGCACATCCGCCGCGACAAGGCGACCTCGAACATCTGCACCAACTCCGGTCTGTGCGCGCTCGCCTTCACGATCCACATGACGCTCTTGGGTGAAGCCGGCCTCACGCGGCTCGCCACGCTCAACCACGAGGCCGCGTGCCTGCTCGCCGATACGCTGGTGGGCGTAAAGGGCGTCGAGGTCCTCAACACGTCCTTCTTCAATGAATTCACCGTCCGCGTGCCCGGCAACGCGGCGGCGGTCATCGACGCGCTCGCCGCTAAGGGCGTGCTCGGCGGTGTGCCCGTCTCCCGCCTGTTGCCCAATGCCGGCCTCGACGACCTCATCCTCGTCGCCGCCACCGAAGTGAACACCGATGAAGACCGCGCGGCCTATGCGAAGGCCCTGAGCGAGGTGCTGTGATCATGAACCGTCAAGGCCGCCCCACCACCCCCACCGCGGATCAGTCGACCGCGCCGCACACTTTCACCGGCAACAAGGCGCTTGATGCCGAGGAGCCGTTGCTGTTCGAGATCGGCCGCGCCGATGTCTCGGGCGTTGATTTGGCTGAGCCCGTGGGCCTCGCGCCGCGGTTGGGTGCCGCGCGTCGCAAGACGCCGATTGATTTGCCCGGTCTCACCGAGCCCGAAGCCGTGCGCCATTATGTGCGGCTGAGCCGCAAGAACTACGCGATCGACGCCGGGCTCTATCCGCTCGGCTCGTGCACCATGAAGCACAATCCGCGCCTCAACGAGAAGATGGCCCGGCTGCCGGGCTTCGGCGATCTGCACCCGCTCGCGCCGAAGTCGACCGTCACCGGTGCGCTGGAACTCATGGACACACTCGGCCATTGGCTGATGGAGCTGACCGGCATGGCCGCGGTGGCCTTGAGCCCCAAGGCCGGCGCCCATGGCGAACTGTGTGGCATGATGGCGATCAAGGCCGCCATCCGCGCCCGCGGCGAAGACCGCAACGTGGTGCTGGTGCCCGAAAGCGCTCACGGCACCAATCCGGCGACCGCGGCCCTCATCGGCATGACCGTCAAGGCGATCCCCGCCCGCGAGGACGGCACGGTTGACCCGGCGTCGGTGAAGGCGCTCTTGGGCCCCGACGTCGCCGCCATCATGCTGACCAACCCGAACACCTGTGGCCTGTTCGAGCGCGACATTGTCGAGATCGCCGACGCGGTGCACGAAGCGGGCGCGTTCTTTTATGCCGACGGCGCCAACTTCAATGCCATTGTCGGCAAGGTGAAGATCGGCGACCTGGGCGTTGATGCCATGCACATCAACCTCCACAAGACCTTCTCCACGCCCCATGGCGGCGGCGGTCCAGGCTCGGGTCCGGTGGTGTTGTCGGATCGGCTCGCCGCCTTCGCCCCTGTGCCTTTCATCCGCAAGACGGCGGACGGCCCGGTGTTGGTGGAAGACGCCAGCCACGCCCAAGGCGCCGAGCACCCGTTTGGCCGCATGACCGCCTTCCACGGCCAGATGGGCATGTATGTGCGCGCGCTCGCCTACATGATGTCGCATGGGTCGGACGGCATGCGGCAGGCGTCGGAAGACGCCGTGCTCAACGCCAACTATGTCCGCGTCGGGCTGTCGGATCTGATGACCTTGCCGTTCGGCGACAAGCCCTGCATGCACGAGGTGCTGTTCGACGACACGTTCTTGAAGGACACCGGCGTCACCACGCTCGACTTCGCAAAGGCGATGATCGACGAGGGCTACCACCCCATGACCATGTACTTCCCGCTGGTCGTGCATGGCGCCATGCTGATTGAGCCGACGGAATCAGAAAGCCGCGCCGCGCTCGATCTCTTCATCGCCACGCTGCGCGATCTGGTGATGTCGGCCAAGCGCGGCGAGGTCGATCGCTTCAAGGGCGCGCCGTTTTATGCCCCGCGTCGCCGCCTCGACGAGACCCGCGCGGCCCGAGCGCCCAAGCTCAAGTGGGAGCCTGTGGTGGCAACCCGCGAGGCCGCCGAATAAGCCTCACCCTCCGCTCAATTGCCCTCATCGGCCCGGCCTCGCGCCGGGCCG
>CALSBD010000469.1:0-3324 GCA_943373055.1 Rhizobium sp. Q54 | reverse complement strand
CCCCGGCTCTTGCGAGCCGGGGGTCGGGCGGATCCGATCTTGGGTGGGGACGGGGCGGGTGGGGACGCGACCGGATCCGCTTTCCGGAGACAGGCTTGGGGCCTGTCAAACTCAATGCCCACTCCCGGGGCGCGCTGACCGCGCCCAATGACCCCCAAATGTTAGCGCCGCAGCCCGGCGACCGTGTCGACGCGGCGATCCGCGATCATTTCCCAGCGAGCCGCGTTGAGGCCCGACTGGCGCTTCACATACAGGTACGGCGTGCGCCACCACGGCAGCACCTGCGGATTTTGGTTGTCGAGGATCATGTCCCCCTTGTCGGTCACCGCCGTCAGCACGGCATGGCCATCGCCCTTCTCGTCGCGAACGACGGTGATGAGCAGCGACGTCTCCGGCCAACCCCGCGCGATCAACGCCTTGCGCTTGGCGACCACGTAATCCTCACAGTCACCGCGGCCGTTCTGCGGGTACGTCCACCACTCCACGACACCGTAGAGCTCCTGGTCCGTCACCGGCGTCACCGCGCGGTTGATCTGGTCATTGACGGCAATCAGCTCCGCCCAGCGCGCCTTGGTGAGCGTCACCACCGGTGCCCGGCTCGCCGAGCCACGGCAGTCCGACGGATTGTCCCGGCAGAACTGAACGAACCCCATCGGGGCTGACGTGCCCCCTTGCGTTTCCATCGACGCCGCGGTGTCGGCCTGGGCAACGCCCGCACCTGCCAGCAACGTCAAAGTCAGCGTAAAAGCCGCGATGTACTGTCGACCCGTCCCAAACATTGTTGTCTCCCTTGTCCCGGAGACGATCATGTCCAAGAGGATTTGCTGTGCGCTGAAATCAAATACGAGGATTTGAGGCAAGTTTTATTCAAATACAATTCAAATGCGCGACAAACTTGAGTCAAATTTGAAAGATCGGATTTTTATTCATATTTATCAGTGGCTTAAATTCACATACGGCAAACCGATCGCTCACATTCGCGGCAAATTCGCGGCAAAAATCGCCGATATCCAGCCGTATTCACGGCTAACAAACAGTCAACACCAAAGATAAACTTTTCTCTATTCCAAGAAAAAAAGATGACGGCCACAAGTATCGCGGCCGGGGCTTGCCAAACGGATCAGCCGCCCAGCGCCTCGCGCTTCATCTCCAGCTCCAACCACCGCTCTTCCGCCGCCGACAAGCGGCCTTGCGCGGCCTCCAGCGCCTGACCGGTCGCCTGTGCGCCCTTGGGATCGCGCGCGTAATAGTCCGCGTCGGACAGTTTCGCCGTCAACTTGGCGATCTCCTTGGTCAAGGCTTCGATCTCGCCGGGCAAGGTCTTGAGCGCGTGCATCTCCGCCATGGTCAAACGCGCCTTGGCGGTCTTCGGCGCGGCCGCCTCGGTCGGCTTGGCCTTTGCCGTGTCGCGGGCCGGCTTATCGACAACGCGCGCCGCAACGCCTGCGCCGCGCTGTGCGAGCATGTCGGAATAGCCGCCCGCATACTCCACCCAGCGCCCCTCGCCTTCCGACATGATCACGGATGTCGCCAACCGATCGAGAAAGTCGCGGTCGTGGCTCACCAAGAGGAGCGTACCGGGATAGTCGCTCAACATCTCCTGCAGGAGATCGAGCGTCTCCAGGTCGAGGTCGTTGGTCGGCTCGTCGAGCACCAGCACGTTTGAGGGCTTGGCGAGCGCCTTGGCCAGAAGCAGCCGCGCCCGCTCGCCGCCAGAGAGCACGCTGACCGGCTGGCGCGCCTGCTCGGGCTTGAACAGGAAGTCGCGCATGTAGGAAACCACATGGCGCGCCTCGCCCCCGACGATCACGGTCTCGCCGCGCCCATCGGTCATCACCTCGGCCAGTGTGGCGGTTTCGTCAAGCGTGGTGCGTTTTTGATCAAGCCCGACGATTTCCAGATTGTGCCCCTGACGGCGGAAGCCTTGATCGGCTTCGATCTCGCCGATGAGCAGCTTCAACAGCGTGGTCTTCCCCGCGCCATTGGGCCCCACGAACGCGACCCGGTCGCCGCGCAAGATGCGGGTGGAAAAGCCATCGACCACCGCGCGCCCGTCGAACGCCTTGACGAGGCCCTTGGCCTCAAACACGAGGCGCGACGACGCGTCCGCTTCAGCAGCGGTCAGCCGCACATCGCCGGCTGCCCGTTTGCCGGTCTTGCGCGCTTGGCGCAAGGCGCCGAGGTCGGCCATGCGGCGGACGTTGCGCTTGCGGCGTGCGGAGACGCCATAGCGCACCCAATCCTCCTCACGCGCGATCTGCCGGTCAAGCTTGTGCCGCTCGAGCTCTTCTTGTTCGAGGATTTGATCGCGCCAGGCCTCGAACGCGGCAAAGCCACGCTCCATGCGCCGCGCGTTGCCCCGGTCGATCCACACGGTGGCGCGCGTGAGGTTTTCCAGGAAGCGCCGGTCGTGGGAGATCAGCACGAGCGCCGACCGCGAGCCCTTGAGCTCGCTTTCGAGCCACTCAATCGCGGGCAAATCCAGGTGGTTGGTCGGCTCGTCCAGCATGAGGATGTCAGGCTCGGGCGCCAGCACCCGCGCCAACGCCGCCCGCCGGGCCTCACCGCCCGACAATTGCCCGGTCGGCTCGTCACCCGTCAGGCCCAACTGCTCCAGAAGATACCGCCCGCGATAGGGATCGTCTCCCGGTCCAAGGCCGGCCACCACATAGTCAAGGATGGTGGCATAAGCCGACAAGTCCGGTTCCTGCGGCAAATAGCGGGTGGTGATGCCCGGCTGCACGAAGCGCTCGCCGCCATCGGGTTCAATAAGGCCGGCCGCGATTTTCAACAGGGTCGACTTGCCCGAGCCATTGCGCCCCACCAGACCAATGCGATCGCCCGGGCTGACCATCATCTCCGCGCCATCATAGAGCTCGGTGGCGCCGATGCGCAGGCGGATGTCCTTGAGATGCAGAAGCGGCGGGGCCATGGGGTGTCCGTCGTGGGCGATGCGCCGTCATATCGAGGTCGGCGCGCCACGCCAATCAAAAAGGACATCCCCCGTCACAACGCCGGTCACGAAGCCGTTCAACCACGAAAAAGGGTGCCATCCCACAGGGGATGGCACCCAAGGATCGCCGCGCATGAAGAGGCAGGCACGCGCGCGGCGAAGGGAAACTCAGCGGATGCGCTTCTCGCAGATCAGCCGCTCGACATAATTGCCGTGGCGATCGTAGCCCTCCTGGGTCCAGCACCGCTTGGTCTTGCGGTACGGGCGATCATAGCCAGCGTGGGAATTGCCATGGCCGGCATAGGGGGGCGAATCGTAGCCGTCATAGCCGCCGTAGCCGACATCGTCGTGGCCATACGGATCGGCGTGGG
>CALSBD010000468.1:0-3326 GCA_943373055.1 Rhizobium sp. Q54 | reverse complement strand
AGCACCGGCCGGTCGCCGGCTTGCTTCAACGCCCCCACCACATCGAACGGCGCATCCTAGGTCGTCCAGCGCCCATCCCGGCGCTCTTGATGCTCGCCGATGCGCGCGCGCATCTCGTCGTCGAAGGCTTGCGCGGTCGCGATGTAGATGCACGCCGGATCGGCTTCAAACAGGCGCTCGGCATAGGCGGACTTGCCTGAACGGGCACCGCCCAGGACGAAATGAAGGGAACCCTGGCTCACCGGTGGACCTCGCTGACAACACGATCCGCATCGATACGCCATCGCCGCGTGAATTCCTACCAAGCAGAGGCCCAAGCACTTGCCGCGTCCCTCCGGCTGCTGAGCCGGAAAACCCGCGTCCGCCCTCGTCCGGATTGACACCGGCGCGCATCCGGCCAAGAAGTGTCGGTAGCCGACGGTTTTCGCGTAAGCGGAATGAAAAGGGAATGCCGGCAGGCGGGCGATGGCCCACCGATCCGGAGCTGCCCCCGCAACTGTGAACGGTGAGCACGGGCCACGACGCCACTGGGATCTCCCGGGAAGGCGGCCCACGCTTTGATCCGTGAGCCAGGAGACCTGCCGTCGCCTGCAGATTGAGACCGCGCCGGGCGGGGTGTTCCGGGGTGTTGGAATCGGATGATCGGGGTGCAGGTCCGTTCGCCGAGGTGAGGGTTCGTCCAACCGGACAGCCCTTGGCTTTGGGACGTTTGATGTCTGACCTGACCGACCCATCCATCGCCGTGCCCCCCGAGGCGGCGCCCGTCACCCTGCATGTGTGCCTCACCTGTCGCAAGGCCGATGAGCCCGCCGAGGCCGACAGTCCCCGCTCCGGCCGCCGGCTGCACGATGCCCTTGTCAGCGCCTTGATGAACCCGCAGGCGATCCGCATCGTCGGTGTCGAGTGCCTCTCCAATTGCAAGCGCGCGTGCACGGTTGCCGTCTCAGGCCCCGGCCGCTGGACCTATGTCTATGGCGACCTCGACCCGGACCATTCCGTGCCGGCGATCCTGGATGGCGTGACACGCTATCAAGCGACCGCCGATGGCCTGGTGCCCTGGCGTGAGCGCCCCGAGATCTTCAAGCGTGGCGTGATCGCCCGCGTCCCCGCCCTGCCGCTTTGACCCAGAGAGCCCCATGACCCGCACCCCTGGTTCCCACCTGGAAAAGACCCCCGTCACCATCGTCACCGGCTTTCTCGGCGCCGGAAAGACGACGCTGATCCGCCACCTGATGCAAAACCCCAACGGCAAGCGCCTGGCGATCGTCGTCAACGAGTTCGGCGATGTCGGCGTCGATGGCGACATCCTCAAGGGCTGTGCCGACGAGGCGTGCCCGGCGGACGCCATCATCGAGCTCACCAATGGCTGCTTGTGCTGCACGGTCGCCGACGACTTCGTGCCCACCATCGAGGCGCTGCTCGCCCGTCCGGTGCCGCCGGAGCACATCGTGATCGAGACCTCCGGCCTCGCTCTACCGAAGCCGCTTCTCAAGGCGTTTGACTGGCCCGATCTCAAGTCGCGCATCACCGTGGATGGCGTGATCGCGGTCGCCGACGCGGAGGCGGTCGCCAATGGCCGCTTTGCGCCCGATCCCGAGGCGGTTGCCCGCCAAGCGGCCGGTGACGACAGCGTCGACCACGACACGCCGCTGGGTGAAGTGTTCGAAGATCAGGTCGCTTGCGCCGACATCGTCCTTCTCAATAAGGCCGACCTTGTTGACGATGACGCCATGGCCCGCGCCCGCGCCACCGTGCTCGCCGAGGCGCCGCGCACGATCCCGGTGATCGCCATCAGCGAAGGCAAGGTCGACCACCGGGTCATTTTGGGCCTCAACGCGGCGGCCGAAGACGATTTGGCGTCGCGTCCGTCGCACCATGAAGACCATGATGAGCACGACCATGACGACTTCGAGAGCTTCGTGGCCGAGGTCGGCGAAGTCACCGATCCCGCCGCCGCGATCGCCCTCGTCGAGCGGGTCGCGCTCGAGTTCGGCGCGCTGCGCGTCAAGGGCCACCTCGCGGTCGCCGGCAAGCCGATGCGGCTGTTGGTGCAAGCGGTCGGTGGCCGCGTGCGCGCGCAATATGACCGGCCCTGGGGCGGCGACGCGCGCCTGTCGCGGGTGGTCGTGATTGGCGAGAAGGGACTTGACGAGGCCGCAATCCGGGCGGCCTTGATGGCGGCGTGAGCGGCCGGAGCGCCTGCCAGGACGGTCTCGCGCGGGGGCGCGGGGCTTTAAGGGTCGGGGCCGGGCGGCCAACCGGCCCAACGGGGATGGGGAGCGGGAATGCACGTCGTCGTGCGTGAACGGCATGGACTGGATGAGGCAGGCGCCGCCGAGGATCTCGGCCAGGCGCCGGCCGATCTGGTCGTGTTGTCGTTTTCCGACAGCGACCTGGGCGCGTTCGCGGCCGGCTGGCGGTCGGCGCGCGATCACTTGCCGACCGTACGGCTCGCCAACTTGCGCCGCCTCGCCCACCCCCTGTCGGTCGATCTCTATCTCGAAAAAACCCTGTCGGGGGCCAAGGCGGTGTTGATCCGCCTGCTCGGCGGCGTCGACTATTGGCGTTACGGCCTAGATGAAGTGCAAGCGCTCGCCGCCCGCACGGGCCTCGCCGTCGCGGTCATCCCAGGCGATGGCTATGACGACCCCCGGCTCGATCAGGCCTCCAACCTGCCGATCTCGACTTTGCGGCGGTTAAAGCACCTCACCGACCAGGGCGGGGCGGCCAATGCGCGGGCCGCGCTCGCCCAGCTGGCCCTGGCCGCTGGCCTGTCCGCCCCTTTGATCCGCGGCGCGGGCGACGTGCCCCGGCTCGGGTTCTATCGCCCCGAGGCCGGCCCGGTCTGCCCGCTCGGCCACGCGATCTTCACCGCGAGCGACCGGCCGCGCGCGGTGGTGGTGTTCTATCGCTCCTTCCTCACAGCGGCGGACACCCACCCGGTCGACCAGCTGATCACCGCCTTGGAATCGGCCGGCTTCGACGCCATTGGCCTGTTCGTGCCGAGCCTCAAGGACGCCGACACGGCACCTTGGGTGGCGCGCTGGCTGAGCCGGCTCGTACCCGACGTGATCATCAACGCCACCGCCTTCTCCGCCCGTGGCGACGGGGCGGACGCCTCGCCGCTCGACGCCGCCGAAGCGCCCGTCCTGCAAGTGGCCCTCGCCGGCTCCACCCGCGCGGCCTGGGCCGGCGCCGAGCGCGGCCTGGCGCCCGCGGACCTCGCCATGCACGTGGTGTTGCCCGAGATCGACGGCCGCCTGTTCTCTGGTGTCGTCTCATTCAAGGAGCCCGAGCCGGTTGACCCGGATCTCGGCTTCGCGCGG
>CALSBD010000467.1:0-3329 GCA_943373055.1 Rhizobium sp. Q54 | reverse complement strand
TCGATCGCGCCGACAAAGCCGACGGGGATGCCGATGATGGCGGCCGGGCGCGGGCAATCGGGCTCGTCGAACATTTCCAAGAGGCGAAACAGCGAGGTGGGCGCATTGCCAATGGCGACAACCGCGCCGGCAAGCCTATCGCGCCACAGCTCCATGGCGGCGGCGGAGCGGGTGGTGCCCATCTCACGGGCCAGCTCCGGCGTGCGGGGATCGGCGAGCGTGCAGATCACTTCGTTGTTGGCCGGCAGTCGCGCGCGGGTAACGCCGTCGGCGACCATGCGCGCGTCGCACAAGATCGGCGCGCCCGCCCGCAGCGCCGCCTTGGCCGCGCGGGCAAAGCCGGGGCTGAAGTGGATGTCGTTGGCCAGGTCCACCATCCCGCACGCGTGGATCATGCGCACCGCAACCGGCTCCTCGTCGGCATCAAAGCGCGACAGGTCGCTCTCGGCGCGGATGATGGCAAACGAGCGGGCGTAGATCGCGTCGCCGTCCTTGATGTAGGCGTGGGTCATGCGGACCTCATGGGAGGACGTTCGGCTCCGTCGTGCGCGGCCGAAAGCGCGGCAGTGATCGCGTCGGCGGGTGTCAATTCAAGCGCCACGGGAGGCGCGGTGGTAGCGCCGTTGGTGATGAGATCAAACCGTCCGGCACGGCCCACCAGCGTGATCGCCGCGGCGCCGCGGCGCGCGCACCCCTTGATGCAGCCGGAGATATGGACAGCGGGCAAGACCACGCCGCGTGCGGTCGCCGCCGCGGCAAGCGCGCGGGCGAGATCATGGGTGGTGGCCTCCGCGGCCGGGCACGCCGGTGCGCCGGGGCAGGCATCAATGGATGACAGCGGATCGGCAGGATCGACGCACGCGCCAAGGGCTGCGGCGGCGGGAAGCGCGTCAGGCCCCAGGCCTGGGATCACGAGGCTGCGCCACGGTGAGACCCGCGCCTCGCGCGCGCCACCGGCCCGGGCGAGCGCGACAAGCGCCGCCAAGGTCGCGTGATCGACCCGGCCGAACGCAACGCCGATGATTAAAGCGACTGATTGGCCGTGGGTATCGATCACGCAGCCAGGCCGGATCGGCGCGGCGGCCGGTTGGCGAGGGGCAAGGCTTTCCCGCCAAGGGGCGAGCACGGTGGCCGCGCCGGACAGCGCCACAAGGTCGCGCATGCGCCGGATCGTGCCGGACGTGACCGCCGGATCGGCACGGAAACGGCGCGCAAGCGCAAGAGCAGTCGCGACGGCGTCGGAGGCGGCAACGCGAATGCCGATGGTGGCGCCATCGGGCACCACGAGGAGATCGCCGGCGAGAGCACCACCCTCAAGGCGGATGTCGGTGGAGACACCGGTCAAAACCGGGTTGGACGCGGGATCAATGGCGAACCCGAACTTGCCCGGCAGGGCGCGCAAATCCACCGCGTCCTTGAGGGCGCGCTCTAGCGCCAAGGCAAGCGGCCGGGCGTCCGGGCGGCCGGCGAGGCCGCACAGCGGGTCAACCACGATGTTGCGGATCGCCTCGGCGGCGGGGTCGTCGTCGATGAGATCAAGCGCAGTGAGGCCGTCGATCACGGCCGGCAAGGTCGCCTCGCTGACGCCGCGCACCTGAAACGACGCCCGCTGGGTGAGGTCGATCTGGCCATTGCCACAGCGTGCGGCGAGGTCGGCGAGGGCGGCCAATGTATCGAGCGAGAAGCGCCCGGCATGGGCGCGCACGCGCACCACATAGCCATCCCCCGACAGCATGGGCCGGAGCGCGCCGGGGCACCAGCCCTTGCGCAAGGCGCGGGCGGCAGCGAGACGGGCGGCTTCGCTATCGGCAAGCGAGCGGGCGAGCGATGTCATTGGGCGGCCTCCGCGAGCGGGTCGGCCGTGTCCAAAAGAGCCGCCACGCTGTTGCGACGGGAGGACCAAAGCCCCGCGGCGGCAAGGGCGCGAAACGTCGCGGTCATATGGGCGAGCGCATCCGGATTGGCTTCAGCCAGGAACGCGCGCACCTGATCGTCGCCCAAGGTGGCGTCGAAATAGCGGTCGAATTGGTGGCTCTCGACGGCCTCGGCGAGATGGGCGAACGCGGCCATCTGATCGAGCGTCCAGGTCATTTCGGCCGCGCCGCGGAAGCCGTGACGCATCTGGCCGGCGATCCAGCCGGGATGGCTGGCGCGGGCATGCACGACGCGGGCAACCTCTTCCTTCAGGTCCCGCACGCGCGGGCGATCGGCGCGGGTGGTGTCGGCGTGATAGAGCGCGGGCGCCTTGCCCGTCAGGTTCCGCGCTGCCGCGGCAAAGCCGGCCTCGTGGGAGGCGTAGTCGGGCGCCATCAACAGATCGGTTTCGGGCAGATCTTGCACGTGAATGAAGGCGTCGGCGCTGGCCGTGCGCGCCTCCAGCGCCGCGCGTGCCAAGGTCGTCTCGCCGACCCCGTAGGCATGGGCCGACGCTGCGAGCCACGCTTCACCGGCCGCCTGCCGCGACGCTTCGGAGAAATCGGTGAGCGCGGCCACGACACCGGCGCCATAGCTGCCCGGTGCCGGGCCAAACACGTGCGGATCGATCTTCGGCGTGTCGCCCGGCGCCCGGCGGGCTTGGGCGGCGAGCGGATTGTCCTCGTCGGGCTCGTCGCGCGCGGCCACGGCCGCCACGGCCTGATCATAAAGAGCGGGCAATGCGGGGAAGACATCACGGAACAGGCCGGAGATGCGCAAGGTGGCTTCCACCCGCGGCCGACCGAGCGTCATGAGCGGGATCACCTCGAAGCCGTTGACCCGGTCGGAGCCGTGGTCCCAGGTCGGCGCGACGCCCAACAGGTGAAGCGCGAGCGCGAACTCCTCGCCCGCCGTGCGCATGGTCGCCGAGCCCCACAGGTCGACGAACACGGACTTGGGATACTCGCCATGGTCTTGCAGGTGGCGCACCACCAGCGCCTCGGCGAGCTTGACGCCCTGGGCGTGGGCGGCGCGGCTGGGCACCGCGCGCGGATCGACGGAATAGAGGTTGCGCCCGGTCGGCATCACGTCCGCGCGGCCGCGCCAGGGCGAGCCGGCCGGGCCCGGTGCCACGCGGCGGCCATCAAGGGCGGCGATCAGCGCGGCGCGCTCGGCCTCAGCACAGGCGTCAAACGGAGCGGCGCGGGCGGTGGGATCAAGCAGCGCTGGCGCTTGGCCGAACACGTGCAGGCCGTCGGGATAGAGGCTGTCCTTGATGTCGCACACGAACGCATCCAGCCGCACCAAGGCCTCATCCCGGTCGATCGTGTCATCAAGGCCGGCGTCGCGATCGAGATGGAGATCACGCGCAGTTTCGATGATGGCGGCGGCCAACCGGTCGCGGCGGCGGGGGT